>NZ_JBFBEZ010000008.1:0-213603 GCF_040701725.1 Streptomyces sp. NPDC093109 | reverse complement strand
GAAATGCCCTAGTAGCTCCGCTACGAGGGCCTCTCGGCGCCTTGCGATCGCACGCACCACGCCCCGCTCCCTGATCCAGATCACAACCCCACACAGGCCCTAGAAACACTTCACCACAGGGTCTGTTCCGTCTCCGGCTCAGCGGCTCCGGGCAGGTTGGGCGGGACTCCGACAGCGATCAGCTGGCCCCACGTGTCGTAGTGACCGGCCATGGCGATCAGCAGCTGTGCGGTGGCATACGCGTCGTACGTGGCGCGGTGCCGCCGCCCCGGGGCGGCGGTGAGGTCGGGCCCGATGTAGTCGGTCAGGGCATCGAGCGAGTACGAGGGCAGGCCCTTGTAGGTGGCCCTGGCGAGGCGGAGGGTGTCGATCACTCCGGCCGGTTCCCACGCGGGCAGGTGCCGCTTCAGGACTCCGTAGTCGACATGTGCGTTGTGCGCGCAGATCCACGCGCCGGCCAGGAGGGTCCGAGCCTGGTCGGCGACCTCCTGCCAGACCGGGCGGTCGGCCAGCAGTTCGTTGGTGAGGCCGTGGACCTTCGCCGCGAACGGTGTGACGGGCCGGGGCGGACGGACCGTCCACGCCCCGGCCGTACTGGTGTCGGGCTTGCCGCCGCGGATGGGGAGAGCCGCGGCTTCGACCAGGTCGGGCGGGTTGCCGCCGTTGCCTTCCACGTCTACGACGAGCAGCGGGGGCCAGTCTTCGAAGTTCACATTCCCCACGATGTGTTCAAGCACGTTCAGGTACGCGTGCTCAAAGTCCGGGAAAGCGGGCGGTGTTAACACTGAGCCTCCAGGAGGGAGTGGTTTGGTTCAGGTTCGTGGTCGTGGTCCTGCTCCGGACTGGAGTGCACTACGAGGCGGAGGAAAGGGAGCAGTTGTAGCGGGAGCCGATTGTGGTGAGGACGGAGACGGGACAGACGCTCCACGTCCACAGGCCGATCGATGTCCCCAGGGCGAACCCGTACGGTTTCCCCCTGCGCAATCCGACGACAGCCGCGTCAACGGCGCGGTGGTCGCCGAGCCAGCCCCAGACGTAGTGGAACGTCTCGCGGTCCAGCGTCGGACTGAGTCCGCGTACGGACTCGCGCACCCAGTCGACGGCCGCCCCCGGAGCCGTCGTCGTGAAGTCGTCCAGCGGCTCGGTCAGCGGCGGGTTCCCGACGAAATCGACATGGCACCAGAAGGTGCGTGGCAGCGCCGTCACGCCAACCACCTACTGACGTCGGTCAGCTCCGCAGTATCGGTCGCCTCGGCAAGCAGGTCCAGCATGTCGAGCGCGGCCAAGGCCAGACGGCGCGCATACGCACGGGCCGCCACGAACTCGGTGGGCGCCTCAAGCGTACGGAGAGCCGCCGCGCGCCCAACCGCCTCGGCCGCCGCGTAGACGGTCCCTGCGGGCGACTCCCGAAGGAGGTCGTCCCCCAGAGGGATCAGGACGGCCCGCAGCCGCCAGGTGAGTTCTTCGACCTCATGCGGCGACGGTGCCGCCCACACGCCGAGAACCACGTGCCGACGAACATGTATCCGTGCGAGACGCACCGAGCCAGGCACCATCGTGTAGTGCAGCGACCATTCATTGGCCGCTGAAACGGTTTCCACCGACTCGGTTGTCGTCACGTTTACAGGTCCCCCTCACCGGCAGCCGGGTGCAGCCCCGGCAGCCCTCGGGTCTCCAAGAGGTCGTAAGCAAACCCCGCCAACTCCCTGCGCCGCCACGGCTCATTCGTCAACCGGATACCGATATCCGCAAAGTGCATATCCGGAGCTTGTTCAAGGGTGAGATGCTGCTTACCGTGGGGAATCAGAACACTGACTGGTCCGCTTTCGGTGACCTCAAGGACGCTTCTCGCGCTGGTGACTTCGGCCGCGTGATTCAGCGCGCGCGGCAGATCGCGGGCCTCAATCAGGGTGAACTCGCCGACGCCTGCGGCCTGTCCCAAGCGGCCGTGTCCCGTCTGGAGAATCGCCGCACCGGCGCCTACAACACAACAACTCTGGCGAGCGCCGCCGCAGCCCTCGGGCTACCGTTCGAACTGGTTGGCCTCGCCAATCAGCACACGAACGGACACCCTCCCGTGGAACGACGCGAATTCCTCACCGCCGCCGTCGCGGCAACAGCCCATCCACTCGTCTCAGCCGTCCCTTCCTCTGCTCTGCCTGAATGGGATACCTCCCAGGCCGCTGCTCTACGAACGGCAACCGCCTCCTACCGCCGCCTGGACGCCACCATCCCTTCTCGCAGCCTGGCCGAGGCCATTCACGGCCACTTGCGGCTGATCCAGACGATCGCGGACCTGGCACCCGATGCTCACCATCGCGCCCGTATGGCATCCGTCGGCTCCGAGGCCGCGTCATTCGCGGCGTGGCTGGCTTGGGACATGGCTGACCATGGCTCCGCACGCAGGTGGTACGGCTCGGCCATCGGAGCGGCACGAGGAGCCGACAACGTCTTGCTCGGCGCCTACCAGGCCGGCTCACTCGCTTCCTTCGAGGCCGATACCGGGAACCCCCACGAAGCTCTGCGCCTTGTCACCAACGCTCGACACCAACTCGGCCCGAATGTGCCGCCACTCGCGGGCGCATGGCTCTCCTCCATCGAAGCGGTCGCCCACGCGGCCGGCGGCTCGCGCCGAGCCTGCGACAGAGCCCTCCAGGCATGCGAACAGCACGCGGGCCGCATTTCCGGCTCCGATCCGATCGCCTGGCCATGGATCTTCGCCTTTGACGAGCGGAAGATCGCTGCCTGCCGCATCACATGCGCGGCACGGCTCGGTCCAGCCCACCGCACACGCATGAGTGATGAAGTCATCGCCGCGGCTCTCAGCGGCGGGCACGACAAACAACGGGCCCTGCTCACTCTTGATGTCGCTTCACGGCACCTCGCTGAGGGGAATACCGACGCGGCCTTCGGTCTCGGCGGCCGAGGACTCTCCGAGGGGATACGCCTTCGATCCGGCAGGATCGTCGAAAAAGCTCGTGCCCTGCGCCGCTGTTATTCGTCCTCTTCGCCACCGAGTATGGTGCGCGAGTTCGACGACCAACTACACACCGCATACCTGTAGGAGGACGCACGATGCGTGTCGGCATCACCGGGCACCGGGGCCTGTCCGAGGAAATCGAGCAGCAGGTGCGCGCCATGCTGGCCGAACAGGTCACCGTCATCGGGTCGCGCGACCTGGTCGGCATCAGCTGTATCGCGGACGGCCCGGACACCTGGTGGGCTCAGGCCGTACTCGACGCGGGCGGACGTCTCGAAGTCGTGGTACCCGCCGAGCGGTACCGCGACGGCCTGCCCGGTTGGCATCACGCGGACTACGACGAACTGCTCTCGCGCGCCTCCGACACCCACCACACCGGCCTGACCGAATCCAACTCCGAGGCCCACCAGTCGGGCAGCGAAATCCTCGTCGGCCTCTCGGACCGGCTGCTCGCCGTCTGGGACGGCCTTCCGGCTCGGGGGTACGGCGGCACGGCCGATGTCGTGTCCTACGCGGAGCGTGTCGGTGTGCCCGTCAGCGTCCTCTGGCCCGAGGGAGCCACGCGGTAGTCCCCCGCGCCCAGGCCACCGCCCGCCGCTACTTCTCCCGCCGCGCCCGGCTCGGCTGGACGCGCTTCGGCTCCCCCGGCATCTTCGGGTAGTCCGGGGGGTACGGCATGTCGCTCGGGCCGTGGTCCTGGTCGTGGCGGTCCGCCAGGTCCAGGAGGCCCTCCAGGCTGTAGCGGTTCTCGTCCATGTCCGCGTGTACGTCGCCGAGTTCGGCGTAGCGTACGGGCATGGTGGCCAGGTCGAAGTCGCGCGGGGTCACCGCGTCGAGTTCGTCCCAGCGCAGGGGGGCGGAGACCGGGGCGTGGGGGTGGGGGCGTACGGAGTAGGCGCTGGCGATGGTGCGGTCGCGGGCGGTCTGGTTGTAGTCGACGAAGATGCGTTCGCCCCGTTCCTCCTTCCACCACGCGGTGGTCACCCGGCCCGGCATCCGGCGCTCCAGTTCGCGGCCGACGGTGATGGCGCAGCGGCGTACCTCGGTGAAGGTCCAGCGCGGTTCGATCGGGACGAAGACGTGCAGGCCCCGGCCGCCGGAGGTCTTGGGCCAGCCGACCAGTCCCTGTTCGTCGAGGAAGGCGTGGAGTTCGTGGGCGGCCCTGACCGCGTCGGCGAAGTCCGTGCCGGGCTGCGGGTCGAGGTCGATGCGCAGCTCGTCGGGGTGGTCGGTGCGGCCTCTGCGGACGGGCCAGGGGTGGAAGGTGAGGCAGCCGAGGTTCGCCGCCCAGAGGACGGCGGCGGGCTCGGTCGGGCAGATCTCGTCGGCGGACCGGCCGCTGGGGAAGTCGATCCGGGCGGTGGGGATCCAGTTGGGCAGGTTCTTGGGCGCGCGTTTCTGGAAGAAGGACTCGCCCTCGACGCCGTCCGGGAAGCGTTCCAGCGTGGTGGGCCGGTCGCGCAGGGCGCGGGTGATGCCGGGCGCGACGGCGAGGTAGTAGCGGGCGACGTCCAGCTTGGTGAAGCCGCGCTCCGGAAAGTAGACCTTGTCGGGGCTGGACAGCCGTACGGTCCGGCCGTCAGCCTCCAGCTCCACCGCCTGACCCGCTCCCGATCCCATGGGGGCAACGCTAGGCCGGGCGGAGGCGGAGCGCATATCGGCCCGGTGCGCATATCGGCGCGGTGCGCATATCGGGCGGAGTCCGGGACCGCCGAGGACAATCAGGAGCATGGATCTTCCGGTCATGCCTCCCGTGAAACCCATGCTCGCCAAGTCCGTGGCCCGTATCCCGCCGGGGATGCAGTACGAGGCCAAGTGGGACGGGTTCCGGGCGATCGTGTTCCGGGACGGGGACGAGGTGGTGATCGGCAGCAGGACCGGGAAGTCGCTCGCCCGCTACTTCCCCGAGCTGGTCACGGCCCTGCGCGCCGAGCTGCCCGAGCGCTGTGTGGTGGACGGCGAGATCGTGGTCGTCCACGGGGACCGGCTGGACTTCGACCGGCTGAGCGAGCGGATCCATCCCGCGAAGTCCCGCGTGGAGCTGCTCGCCGCCCGCACCCCGGCGAGCTTCGTCGCGTTCGACCTGCTGGCCCTCGGGGACGGCTCGCTGCTCGATCTCCCGCAGGTACGGCGCCGGGAGGCGCTGGAGGCGGCGCTGACGGGCGTCCGTCCGCCGGTCCATCTCGCGCCCGCCACCACCGATCCGGCGCTGGCGGAGGTGTGGTTCGAGCGGTACGAGGGCGCCGGACTCGACGGGGTGGTCGCCAAGCCGCTGGACCTGCCGTACCGCCCTGACACCCGGTCGATGTACAAGATCAAGCACGAGCGGACGGCGGACGTGGTCGTCGCCGGGTACCGCCCGCACAAGAGCGGTCCCGTGGTGGGGTCGCTGCTGCTGGGGCTGTTCGACTCCGGCGGCGTCCTCCAGCATGTCGGGGTGTGCGCGGCCTTCTCCATGCTTCGCCGGGCCGAGCTGGCCGAGGAGCTGGCCCCGCTGCGGATGGAGACGGCGGCGGGCCACCCGTGGGCGGCCTGGTCCGAGGAGTCCGCGCACGAGAGCGCCCGGCTGCCGGGCGCGCCGAGCCGCTGGTCGGGTACGAAGGACCTGTCCTGGCTGGCGCTGCGGCCCGAGCGGGTGTGCGAGGTGGCGTACGACCATATGGAGGGCGACCGGTTCCGGCACACCACCCAGTTCCGCCGGTGGCGCCCGGACCGTACACCGGAGAGCTGTACGTACGCGCAGCTGGTGGAGCCGGTGGGGTACGACCTGGCGGAGGTGCTCGCGCGGTAGCGGTCGCGCGAGCAACCCGTCCGGCAGCCGTCGGTTCAAACCCGGTCGCGCGTTCTCTCACCGGTACGGACTCCCCCACATGCGCGCCGAAGTGCCGAATGTGACGGTGCAAGGGTGACAACAGCCAGCGAAACCACGGCACCGGCGCCGCTGCCGGCGTCCGCCCCCGTGCCGCCCGTACTCGACAAGCGGCAGCGGAACATCGTCTTCGGCACGATCATGCTCGGGATGCTGCTCGCCGCGCTCGACCAGACGATCGTCGGCACGGCCCTGCCGACGATCGTGTCGGATCTGGGCGGCGCGGCGCACATGTCGTGGGTGGTCACCGCGTATCTGCTCGCCGAGACCGTCGCCACCGTACTGGTCGGCAAGTTCGGTGATCTCTTCGGCCGGAAGCTGATCTTCCAGGTCTCGGCGGTCATCTTCATCGTCGGGTCGTTCCTCTGCGGCCTCGCCACCAATATGACGCTGCTGATCCTGTGGCGCGCCGTCCAGGGCATCGGCGCCGGCGGGCTGATGGTGACGGCCATGGCGCTGATCGCGGACGTCATCCCGCTGCGGGAGCGGGGCAAGTACCAGGGGGCGATCGGCGCGGTCTTCGGGGTGGCCACGGTGGTCGGGCCGTTGCTGGGCGGGGTGTTCACGGACAATCTGAGCTGGCGCTGGTGCTTCTACGTCAATGTGCCGATCGCGATCGCCGTGGTGATCGCGGCGGCCCGCACCATCCCGTCCGTCAAGGCGGCGAGGCGGCCCGTCATCGACTATCCGGGCATCGCGCTGGTGGCCGTCGGGGCGAGTGCCCTGATTCTGGCGACGAGTTGGGGCGGCAATCAGTACGCGTGGGGCTCGCCGGTCATCCTCGGGCTCTTCGTCGGCGGGGCCGCCGCGCTCGCGCTGTTCTGTGTGGTGGAGACGCGTGCCGCCGAACCGATGCTGCCGATGCGGCTGTTCGCCAATCCGGTGTTCGGGGTCTGCGCGGTGCTGAGCTTCATCGTGGGGTTCGCGATGCTCGGCGCGCTGACGTATCTGCCGACCTATCTCCAGTACGTGGACGGCGATTCGGCGGTGGTCTCCGGGGTACGGACGCTGCCGATGGTGCTCGGGCTGCTGGCGGCGTCGGTGTTCAGCGGGAACGTGGTCAGCCGTACGGGGCGGTACCGGATCTTCCCGATCGTCGGTTCGCTGGTGATGGGCGTCGGGCTCTTCCTGCTGTCGCGGATGGGGCCGGGGTCGGGGGTCTGGCGGGAGTCGGGGTCCATGCTGGTCCTGGGGCTGGGGATCGGGCTCTCCATGCAGGTGCTGACGATCGCCGTGCAGAACACGGTGGCCTACGCGGACCTGGGCACGGCGACCTCGGGCGTCACCTTCTTCCGTACGCTGGGCAGCGCCTTCGGTACGGCCGTGTTCGGGACGATCTACGCGAACTCCCTGGCGCCGCGGCTGCGGAGCGGGGTCGCGGAGGCGGTACGGGCGGGCGGTGCGGGCACCGACCCGGCGGCCGTGGCCAGGGCGGCGCAGAGCCCGCAGGGGGTGCACCGGCTGCCCGGGGCGCAGTCGGGCCCGATCGTCCAGGCGTACGCGGACGCGCTGCACACGGTGTTCCTGTGGACGGTGCCGGTGGCTCTCATCGGGTTCGTGGTGGCGCTCTTCCTGAAGCAGGTGAAGCTGCACGACTCGGCGCGGGCCGGTTCCACGGACATGGGCGAGGGGTTCGCGCAGCCCGGTTCCGGTGACTCGGCCCGGCTGCTGGAGCTGTCCGTGGCGAAGATCCTGCGCTCCACGCGCGGGGAGGAGGCGCGCGGAATCGTCGGGTCCGCCGATACGCGGCTCGACATGGCCGGGGCGTGGGCGGTGATGCAGGTCGAGCTGTTCACCCGGATGGTCGGACACGCGAGTCTGGGTCTGATCGCGGGCCGCCACCGGGTGCCGCCGGAGGTGCTGCTGCCGGTCTTCGACCGCATGGTCGACGAGGGATATCTGAGCCGTACGGGGAACATGCTCGCGCACACGGAGGCGGGCAGCCGCGAGGCCGCGGTGATCACGGCGGCCTGGGGCCGCTGGCTGAGCGACCGGCTGGAGGCCGACCGGGGCCGCCCGAGCAGTACGGAGCTGCGCGGGGCCGTGGATGCGATCGCGAAGCGGCTGCTCGCGGAGGACCTGGCGCATGATCTGCCGGGCGGCCGGGGGCTGCGCCCGTCGGGGGCGACGCTCTCGACGACGCGCTGAGCGGACGGGGCGGCATGGGGCGTACGGGGCGGTGGGGGCGTACGGGGAGGCTTGGGGCGGACGGAGCGGTGGGGGCGAGCCTAGGCACGGCCCGGCCGCTCACTCCGGGAACGTACCGTCCACGTACACCCACGCGCCCTCGTGCCGCTCGAAGCGGCTGCGCTCCAGCAGTTCGCCGTCCCTGCCGCCCTCGCGGAAGCGGGCGCGGAAGGTGACCGTGCCCGCCGGGTGGAAGGCGCTGCCGCCGGTGGTCTCCAGGATCTCCAGGCCGGTCCAGCGCGTCCCGGGGTCCAGGTCCAGCCGCTCCGGCCGGGTGGCGGGGGCCCAGGTGCGCAGCAGATACGGCGCGTCCAGGACGGCGAAGGCGCTGTAGCGGGAGCGCATCAGCAGCTCGGGCGTGGGCGCGGCGGCGGCTCCGGTGTGGAACCGTCCGCAGCACGCGCCGTACGGCTCGCCCGCGCCGCAGGGGCAGGGTCCGGCGGGCGCGGCCGGCGGGACGGTGGTGGCCGTACCGGGAGCGGTACGGGCGTCGGTGCGGGTACGGGTACGGGCGGGACGTGACGTGCGGCGGGCCATGGCGCCATTCTCCCCCGCGCCGCCACCCGCGCCGCCACCCGCGCTGCCGCCGGCTTCGCCGTCAGCGCTGCCCGCGGTGGCCCAGCCTCGCGGAGAGCGCGCCCGCTCCCTTGACCGCGAGCTGGGCCAGCTCCTCCTCGCGGGCGTCGCTCCAGCGAATCATCGGTACGGAGATGGAGAGGGCGGCGACGACCCGGCCCACCCGGTCACGTACCGGCGCGGCCACACAGCTGACGTCAGGATTGGACTCGCGGTGCTCGACGGCGAAGCCGCGCTCCCGGATACCGGCCAGCTCGGCGCGGAGGGCATCGGGGTCGGTCAGGCTCGCGGGGGTCATCGCGGTGAACTCGTGTCCGGCGATGCGTTCTTCGAGGTCGGCGGGCGGCAGCGAGGCGAGCAGCATCTTCCCCACGGAGGTGCAGTGCGCGGGCAGCCGGCGGCCGGCGGCGGAGACCATCCGGACCGCGTGGGTGGAGTCCACCTTCGCGATGTAGATGACGTCCGTGTCCTCCAGGATCGCGACATGGACGGTCTCGTCGCAGGTCTCGGCCGTCTCCCGGGCGACCTGCCGCCCCTCGGCCGCGAGGTCGAGCTGCTCCGCGTACCGGCTGCCGAGCTGGTACGAGCGCACGCCGAGCCGGTAGCGGCCCGGCCGGCCGGGCACGGGCGCCAGATAGGAGCGGGCCGCCAGCGTGGTGAGCAGCTCGTGCACGGTGGTGCGCGGCAGCTGGAGTTTGCGAATGACATCGGGCGCGGAGAGCGTGCCGTCGCCCTCCAGGAACAGTTCGAGTATGTCCAGGGCCCGCGTCACCGCGGGGACCAGCCGACCCACGACCGACCACCCACCCCTCTTGTTCGGTACTTCGGCCATCGGCCGACATGACGAACACAGGCTAACCGGTGCACTACCCATTGACACCCCTCCGGCAGCCTGAATACCGTCACGCCACGATTTCGAACGTGTGACGAAATACCGAACGACCCGAACACCGAACCGAACACAGCCCCATCGCACCCTAGGGACACAGCCTTGCGCATTACGGGAATCAGCACGCATGTCGTCGGTACGCCCTGGCGTAACCTCACCTACGTCCTGGTCCACACCGACGAGGGCCTCACCGGAGTCGGCGAGACCCGGATGCTCGGCAGGACCGACGCGCTCGTCGGGTATCTGCGCGAGGCGGAGGCCAACCATCTCCGGGGGTCCGACCCGTTCGCGGTCGAAGACCTCGTCCGACGGATGAAGTACGGCGACTACGGGCGGGCCGGCGAGATCGTGATGTCGGGCATCGCGGTCATCGAGATGGCCTGCTGGGACATCAAGGGCAAGGCGCTGGGCGTGCCGGTCTGGCAGCTGCTCGGCGGCAAGGTCACCGACCGGGTCAAGGCGTACGCCAACGGCTGGTACACCACCGAGCGGACCCCGGAGGCGTACCACAAGGCCGCCGAGGCGGTCGTGGCGCGCGGCTACCGGGCGCTGAAGATCGACCCGTTCGGGACCGGCCACTTCGAGCTGGACCGGCAGGCGAGCAACGACGCCGTGGCGCTGATCGAGGCGGTACGGGACGCGATCGGCCCGGACGCCGAGCTGATGCTGGAGATGCACGGGCGGTTCAGTCCGGCCACCGCGATCCGGCTGGCGCACGAGATGGCGCCGTTCTCCCCGGCCTGGTTGGAGGAGCCGGTGCCGCCGGAGAACCTCAAGGCGCTCGCGAAGGTCGCCGCGAAGGTCGATCTGCCGATCGCGACCGGTGAGCGCATCCACGACCGGATCGAGTTCCGCGAGCTGTTCGAGTCGCAGGCCGCCGACATCATCCAGCCGGACGTGGGCCACATCGGCGGCATCCTGGAGACCAGGAAGCTGGCCGCCACCGCCGAGACGCACTACACGCTGATCGCGCCGCACAACGTCGGCGGCTCGGTGCTGACCGCGGCGAGCCTCCAAGTCGCCGCCTGCACACCGAACTTCAAGATCCTTGAGCACTTCAACGACTTCGCGGACGCGGAGATCAAGAAGGTCGTCACGGGCGCGCCGCAGGTGGACCCGGAGACCGGCTGCTTCGAGATCTCGCACGCCCCCGGGCTCGGTGTCGAGTTCGACGTGGAGGCCGCGGCCGAATTCCCGCAGCAGCGCGCGCGGTTCGACCTGTGGGCCGAGGGCTGGGAGAAGCGCGACCCGAAGGCGGAACGGTGAGCGACGGACCGGTGGGCGGCGGAGCGACGGGCAGCCGCTCGATCGTCGTCGAACGGCCGGGCGCGCACCGGCTGGTGACGGCCGCGGTGCCCGAGCCGGGCCCCGGCGAGGTACGGGTACGGGTCTTCGCGGCCGGCGTCTGCATGAGCGACCGCGAGGTGTACGACGGCCGCCGCGACGCGGCCTATGTGCGCTACCCGGTCACCCCGGGGCACGAGTGGTCGGGGACCGTGGACGCGGTCGGCGCGGGCGTCGACCCGGCCCTGCTCGGCCGCCGTACGGTCGCGGAGGGCTTCCGGGCCTGCGGGTCCTGCGCCCGCTGCCGGGAGGGCGAGACATCGCTGTGCGAGGGCGGTTACGAGGAGACGGGCTTCACCGTGCCCGGCGCCTTCGCCGACCATGTCGTCGTCCCGGCCCGGCTGTTGCACCTGCTCGCCGACGACGCCGATCTGCGCGCCGCCGCCCTGCTGGAGCCGGCCGCCGTGGTGGCCGCAGCCGTCCGGGCGGGCCGTCCCGAGCCGGGCGAGCGGATCGCGGTGGTCGGCGCGGGCACGCTCGGGCTGCTCGCCGTACAGCTGCTCGCGGCCTCCTCCCCCGGCGAGCTGACGGTGATCGATCCCAGAACTCAACGAACCCTCCAGGCACAGGAGTTCGGGGCCACCGGAGTGGGTACACCGGAGGAGTCCAAGGAGCTGCACGGGCGGTACGACCTGGTCGTGGAGACGGCCGGGGCGCCCGCCACGGCGGCCTCCTCGTGCCTGCTGGCGCGGCGCGGCGGCCGGGTCGTGCTCACCGGGATGTTCACCCCGGGGGCGGCCGGGATCGACCCGGTCCACCTGTCGTTCCAGCAGCTGACGGTACGGAGTGTCTTCGGCGCGCCGTCCAGCGCATGGGACTTCGCGGTACGGGCCTTCACGGCGGGGATCCTCACCCCGGGGCCGCTCGTCACGCACGAGTTCCCGCTGGAGCGGTACGGCGAGGCCGTGGCGCTGGTCGGCGGGGGCGATCCGGGCACGGGGAAGGTGCTGCTGCGCCCCTGACCGTACGGCGGTCCCCGCGCCACCGAGCACGACCGGCACCACTGGCACCACTGGCACTACTGAGCACGACGAGCACCACCCAGCACCACTGGCACCACCCGCACCACCTGAACGCCACGCACCACGCACTCCCACTGAACCGAAGGACTCGTCCGTGACCGAAGCATCAGCCCCCGCCCCCCGCCGCCCCGGTGAGCAGGCGCTCGCCTCGCTCGGCCTGGCCGCGCCCGCCCCCGACCCCGCCGACACCTCCCCGCACTCCTTCCCCGACGGTGGCACCTGGCGTACCGAAGTCCCGTCCGTGGAGGGCCCGGAGAGCCTCGCGGTGGTCCTCAAGGAGTCCGCCCGGCTCGATGTGCCCGTCCACCGCATCAGCCAGGGCAGCGGCGTCTGGATGCTCTCCGACGCCGACATCACCGAGATGGTCGACGGCTGCGCCTCCCGTGACATCGAGCTGTGCCTCTTCACCGGGCCGCGCGGCTCCTGGGACATCGGCGCCTCGACCCGTACCGACTCCGGCGGCGCGGGGCTGCGCGCCCGTGGCCACGACGCGCTGGCCGGCTGCGTCGAGGACGCCGTGCGCGCCACCGAGCTGGGTGTGAAGTGCCTGCTCGTCGCCGACGAGGGCGTGCTGTGGACGCTGCACCGGCTGCGGGAGAGCGGGGTGCTGCCCGCCGACACGACGTTCAAGGTGTCGGCGCTGATCGGCCCGGTCAACCCGGCGTCGTACGCGGTGTTCGAGGGGCTCGGGGCCGACTCCGTCAACATCCCGTCGGATCTGGCGCTCGCCCACTTCACCGAGATCCGCCGGGTCAGCCGCGCGCCCATGGACCTGTACATCGAGGCGCCCGACGACCTCGGCGGCTACGTCCGGATGTACGAGGCGGCGGAGTTGATCCGCCGCGGTGCCCCGCTCTATCTGAAGTTCGGCCTGTCAAAGTCCCCCGGCATCTATCCCTTTGGTGCCCAGCTTCGCGAGACTGCGCTCAGCAGTGCCCGCGAGCGGGTCCGCCGCGGCAGGCTCGTGCTCGATCTGCTCGCCCGGCACGGGGCCGACGGCGGTATGTCGCCGCTCGGTTCCCGGCTGCCGGGTGTTCTCCACCGTTTTCCCCTGACCCACGACAAGGACTGATGCCGCCCATGCGTACTCGCCGAGCCGCACTCGCCGTCACCGCCGTCTCCCTGGTTCTCTCCCTCGCCGCCTGCGGGCAGAGCAGCGAGGGCGGCAGCAAGGACGAGGGCAAGAGCGGTGGGGACTCCACCGTCGGCATCGCGATGCCGACCAAGTCGTCGGAGCGCTGGATCGCCGACGGCTCCAACATCGAGGCCCAGTTCAAGAAGCTCGGCTACAAGACGAACCTCCAGTACGGCGAGGACGACGTCGCCCAGCAGGTCAACCAGATCGAGAACATGATCACCAAGGGTGTGGACGTCCTGGTGATCGCGGCCATCGACGGCCGGGCGCTCAGCGATGTGCTCCAGCAGGCCGCCGACAAGAACATCAAGGTCATCTCCTACGACCGGCTGATCCTCGGCACCAAGAACGTCGACTACTACGCGTCGTTCGACAACGAGAAGGTGGGTGTCCTCCAGGCCACCTACCTCCTGGAGAAGCTCGGGCTGGCGGACGGCAGCAAGAAGGGGCCGTTCAACATCGAGCTGTTCGCGGGCTCGCCGGACGACAACAACACCCGCTACTTCTTCGACGGCGCGATGAAGACGCTCCAGCCGTACATCGACAAGAAGCAGCTGGTCGTGCAGAGCGGTCAGACGAAGCTGGAGCAGGTCACCACCCTGCGCTGGGACGGCGGCACGGCGCAGAAGCGCATGGACAACCTGCTCACCGGCTCGTACAGCTCGAAGAGCGTGGACGCGGTCCTCTCGCCGTACGACGGGATCTCGATCGGCATTCTGTCGGCGCTCAAGTCGGGCGGCTACGGTACGTCCAAGAAGCCGTACCCGCTGGTCACCGGGCAGGACGCGGAGGTCGCCTCGGTCAAGTCGATCATCGCGGGCGGGCAGACGATGACGGTGTACAAGGACACCCGGGCGCTGGCCCAGCAGGCCGTGCAGATGGCGGACGCGGTGCTGAAGGACAAGAAGCCCGAGGTGAACGACGAGAAGACCTACAACAACGAGGTCAAGGTCGTCCCGGCGTACCTGCTGAACCCGGTCAGCGTCGACAAGACCAACTACCAGAAGGAGCTGGTGGACTCCGGCTACCTCAAGGCGAGTGACCTGAAGTGAGCGAACCGTCCGCTCCAGCACCGGCCGTCGCGCCCTCGGCTCCGGTGCTGGAGATGCGTTCCATCGTCAAGACCTTCCCCGGCGTCAAGGCGCTCTCGGACGTGAGTCTCACGGTCGGCCAGGGCGAGGTCCATGCGATCTGCGGGGAGAACGGCGCGGGCAAGTCCACGCTGATGAAGGTCCTCAGCGGCGTTCATCCGCACGGGAGTTACGAGGGGGAGATCCTCTTCGAGGGCTCTCCCTGCGCCTTCAAGGACATCCGGGCCAGCGAGGCCCAGGGCATTGTGATCATCCATCAGGAACTGGCCCTGGTGCCCTACTTGTCCATCGCGGAGAACATCTTCCTCGGCAACGAGCATGCCAGCAGGGGGTTCATCAGCTGGAACGAGACGCTCCGGCACGCCGCCGAGCTGCTGAAGCGGGTCGGTCTCGACGAGCATCCGGGGACCCGGGTCGCGGACATCGGGGTCGGCAAGCAGCAGCTCGTGGAGATCGCCAAGGCGCTCGCCAAGAAGGTGAAGCTGCTGATCCTGGACGAGCCGACGGCGGCCCTCAACGACAGCGACAGTGCGCAACTCCTGCGGCTGATGCTTGAGTTGAAGGAACAGGGCATCACCTCGATCATCATTTCGCACAAGCTCAACGAGATCGCCGAGGTGGCGGACTCGGTGACGATCCTGCGGGACGGCCGGACCATCGAGACCCTCGACGTGAAGGCGGGATCGACCACCGAGGACCGGATCATCCGGGGCATGGTGGGCCGCGACCTCGACCACCGCTTCCCCGAACGCACCCCGTTCGAGGGCGAGTCGGGCGCCCATCCGGCGCTGGAGGTACGCGACTGGACCGTGCACCACCCCATCGACCCGCAGCGCAAGGTCGTGGACGGGGTCTCGGTCGAGGTGCGCCGGGGCGAGATCGTCGGGATCGCGGGGCTGATGGGCGCGGGCCGCACCGAGCTGGCGATGAGTGTGTTCGGGCGCAGCTACGGCCGCAACATCAGCGGGACGGTGCTCAAGGACGGCCGGGAGATCCGGACGAGGACGGTGCCCGAGGCGGTCGGCCACGGCATCGCGTATGTCACCGAGGACCGCAAGCACTTCGGGCTCAATCTCATCGATACGATCAGCCGCAACATCAGTCTGGGAGCGCTCCCCAAGGTGTCCCGGCGCGGCATCGTCGACGAGCACGAGGAGCGCCGGGTCGCCGAGTCGTACCGCACCAGCATGAACATCAAGGCGCCGACGGTGTTCGAGCAGGTCGGCCGGCTCTCCGGTGGCAATCAGCAGAAGGTCGTGCTCAGCAAGTGGATCTTCGCGGGTCCCGATGTGCTGATCCTCGACGAGCCCACCCGCGGCATCGATGTCGGTGCGAAGTACGAGATCTACACCGTCATCGACCGGCTCGCCGCGGAGGGCAAGGCCGTCATCTTCATCTCCTCCGAACTCCCTGAGCTGCTGGGCATGTGCGACCGCATCTACACGATGGCGGCCGGCCGGCTCACCGGTGAGATCCCGCGCGCAGAGGCGACCCAGGAAGTCCTGATGCGTCATATGACCAAGAACACGAGGTAGTCGACATGGGTCCGGTCACCACCGACATAACGAAGGGCGAGCCACCGAAGGACTCCCCGCCGAAGCCGCCCGCCAAGCGGTCGACCACCGGGGAGCTGCTGCTGGAGGCCGCCCGCCGCAACATGCGGCAGTACGGCATGCTGATCGCGCTCGGCCTGATCGTCGTCCTGTTCGAGATCTGGACCGACGGTGTGCTTCTCAAGCCGAACAACGTCACCAACCTGGTCCTCCAGAACAGTTACATCCTGGTTCTCGCGATCGGCATGATGATCGTCATCATCGCCGGCCATATCGATCTCTCGGTCGGCTCACTGGCGGCGTTCGTCTCCGCGGCCTGCGCGGTGATGATGGTCGAGCACGACATGCCCTGGGTCCTGGCGCTGATCGTGGGGCTGGCCATCGGGGCGGTCGCGGGGGCGTGGCAGGGCTTCTGGATCGCGTACGTGGGGATCCCGTCGTTCATCGTCACACTCGCCGGCATGCTGCTCTTCCGCGGCGGTACGCAGATCTTCCTGGGGTCGCGTTCGCTCGGCCCGTTCCCCGAGGGCTTCCAGAAGATCTCCACGGGCTATCTGCCCGAGGTCGGTCCGACCACCAACTACCACAATCTGACGGTGCTGTTGGGCGTCGCGCTGCTGGTCTTCGCGCTGCTCCAGGAGTTCCGGGACCGGCGCCGGCAGCAGGCGTACGACCTGGAGGTGCTTCCGCTCAACCTCTTCGTCATGAAGTGTGTGGCGCTGGCCGCCGCCGTCCTCGCCTTCACGATGACACTGGCCAGCTACCGCGGTGTGCCGGTGGTCCTGCTGCTGCTCGCGGCGCTGCTCATCGGCTTCGGCTATGTCATGCGCAACGCGGTGATCGGCCGTCATGTGTACGCGCTGGGCGGTAACCAGGCCGCCGCGAAGCTGTCCGGGGTGAAGGACAAGCGGGTCACGTTCCTGGTCTTCGTCAACATGGGTGTGCTCGCGGCGCTGGCCGGCGTCGTGTACGCGGCCCGGCTCAACGCGGGTGTGCCGCAGGCCGGTATCAACTTCGAACTGGAGGCCATCGCCGCCGCGTTCATCGGCGGCGCGTCGATGAGCGGCGGGGTCGGCACGGTGTTCGGCGCGATCATCGGCGGGCTCGTGCTGGGCGTCCTGAACAACGGGATGTCGCTGGTCGGTATCGGCACCGACTACCAGCAGGTCATCAAGGGGCTGGTGCTGTTGGCGGCGGTGGGCTTCGACGTGTGGAACAAACGCAAGGTGGGTGCCTGACACACACCCGGGTCCTTCCCGGTCGGGACGGACTGCGCGCGGCGCCGCAGCGCACCTGAAAGTGCTGCGACGCCGCGCCCCCGTTGCCCGGTTGAACGTCGGTGTGCCGGTCGGCGGGAACCGGCTCAGAGCTTGCGTGCCACGCCCACGTACCCCGGTACGGGCCCACCGCCGGGCACCTGTACCGGCTCCCCCGGTTCGGGTCGCCAGTCCGCGGCCAACGAGACGCCGGGCTCGACCAGTTCGAGCCCCCGGAAGAACCCGGTGACCTCCTCACGGGTCCGCGGCGCGAAGGTGAGCCCGCGCGCCCGGTACCGGTCCGTGGCCGAGTCCGCGCTCCGCCGGTCGTAGTCCCCCGTGGCGTGGGAGAGGACCAGGTAGCTGCCCGCGGGCAGCGGGGCGAGCAGCCGGCCGACCAGCTCGTACGGGCCCTCCTCGTCGGAGACGTAGTGCAGCAGCGCGACGAGCGAGACGGCCACCGGGCGGGTCAGGTCAAGAACCTTCCCCGCCGCCTCGACGACGGCCTCGGGCTCGCGCACATCGGCCCGTACGTACTCCGCCACGCCCTCCGGCGTGGAGCCGAGCAGCGCCCGCGCGTGCCGCAGCACGACCGGGTCGTTGTCCGCGTAGACGATCCGGGACTCGGGGGCGGCCCGCTGCGCCGTCCCGTGCAGATTGGGCTCGGTGGGAATGCCCGTACCGATGTCCAGGAACTGGCGCACCCCGCCGGTGGTGACCAGCCACCGCACCGCCCGGTGCTGGAACGCCCGGTTGGCCTTCGCCATGTCGGGTGCGCGCGCGTCCAGCGCGACGAGCCCGCGTCCCATCTCCTCGTCGGCCGGAAAATTGTCCTTTCCCCCGAGTAACCAGTCGTGGACCCGGGCAGGATGGGGCGTGGTGGTGTCGATCGCGTCGTGACCGGTCATGTGCGCTCCATGAGTCGCGGATCGGGAGGGGCGGCCGGTGGGGGTCGGTGAGGCGTCGGTGGGGGGAAGAGGGCCCGGGGCCCTGGATCAGGTGAGCAGGAAGTCCGCCTGACCGGACTTGGCTCCGTGGATGAACGCGGCGATCTCACTCGTGGAGTAGATCAGCGCCGGCCCGTCGGGGTCGGTCGACTGGCGCATGGCGATTCTGCCGTCCGCCAGCTTCATGGCCTCGACGCAATTGCCCCCGTTGCCGCCGCTCCATGGCTTGTGCCAGCCTTCGGTACCGAGGGCGGCGGCGGGCATGCCGTTGTATATGGGATCCATTCACAGCTCCTTGCGGACATCCTTGAGGATCTCCTTCGTGCGTTGTGCAGTCGCGGCCTGAGCCGCCATCCGGTCCATGACCTCCAGATGGGTGGCCACTTCGGGACGGGCATCTAGATATACGGCGCCGGTCAGATATTCGCTGAAGATCATGTCCGGCAGTTCCGGTACGGCGAAACGGAAGATCACGAACGGCCCGTAGGTGCCCGGGTGGTGTCCGCTGGAGAACTCCGCGATCTGAAGCGTCACATGGGGCAGCTCGGCGGCTTCCAGCAGCCTGTCGATCTGTCCCCGCATGATGTCCGGGCTGTCGCCCACCGGGCGGCGCAGCACGGTCTCGTCCATGACGACCCAGAACCTTGGCGCGTCCTCCCGGGTCAGCAGCGACTGACGGGCCATCCGGAGCGCCACATGACGCTCGATGTCGTCCGGCCGTGCCTGTCCCACCGCCCCCGCGACCATCACGGAGCGTGCGTACGCCTCGGTCTGGAGCAGCCCGGGGACGAAGTGCGGTTCGTACGCCCGGAGCAGCGACGCGGCGCCCTCCAGGCTGACGTACATGCTGAACCAGTCCGGCAGGATGTCGTGGAACCGCTGCCACCAGCCGGGCTTGTTGGCCTCCTCGGTGAGGTCGACGAAGGCGTCGACCTCGGCCTCCGGCACGCCGTAGGCCCTGAGCAGCAGCTGTACGTAGGGAATCTTGAGCGCGACCTCGGCCGTCTCCATCCGGCGGATCGTCGCCGGAGCCACCCGCAGCAGCTTGGCGGCTTCCTCGCGTTTCAGGCCCTGTCGCTCGCGCAGGTCTTGCAGACGTCTGCCGAGCACGACCTGACCCACGGTCGGGGCGGACCGCGGTTCACTCACTTCCGACCTCCTCACGCACAGTTGGCAGCAGTCTGCCATGCCCGTGGAACGAAGGACACGGCACTCTGGATTTTTCAGAGTGCCTCTTGCCAAGTGTCCTCGGCGGGTGGAGAGTGGATCGGTGAACCAGTACACGCGGTTGTCGCGCTCAGCCATGGGAGAGGCCCGCGCTCATCCGTCGCTCCCCCACTGTGAGGAATCGGTCGTGGCACCTGGTAACGCGCTCACCCCCCAGCTCATCGCCACCCTGTGCCCCGGCAACGTTGTCCGACGCTACGGATTCCGATTGCCGGCCCACGCGGAGTCGGTCGGCCGCGCCAGACAGCTCACCCGTGACCGGCTGGGCCGCTGGGAGCTGGACGAGGACACCCGCGACACGGCGGTCCTCGTGGTGTCCGAGCTGGTGACGAACGCGATCGTGCACGCGGCGGGCCACCGGGTGATGTGCGAACTCCGTGAGGGCGAGGGGCATCTGCGGATCGCCGTGGAGGACCAGGGGTTCGGCCCGACGGGCCCTCAGCTGCACCGCACCGGCACGGGCGTCGGTGAGGACGAGAGCGAGGGCGAGGGCGAACACGGCCGCGGGCTCTTCCTCGTCGACGCCGTGTGCAGCGGCTGGGGAGCCCACGACACCTCGGGATACGGTCCCGGGCGCGTCGTCTGGGCGGAGCTGGCGCACGGCGGCCGGCCGGGCGCGGCCCCGGCGCGGCCCGACGGTCTGTCCGGCGGCCTGCCCGGCGGCCTGCCCGGCTCTCTGCCCCGCCCGCTGCCCGGCTCTCTGCTGAACGGTGTGCCCCGCGGATCGGGGCAGTCGTGCTGAAAGCCGCTCTGCACCGTCTCACCCGCGGCTCGCGGCCCCCGTCCGAACGCCGGGTCCAGCTGCCGCTGCCGCCCACGCTGCCGGCCGCGCTGGGCTGTGACGCGGTCGGTGTCCCGGCGGAGCACGGCTTCCGGCTGATGGCCCGGCTGCCGCGGACCGGCTGTGTGTTCGCCGACACGGACTGGTGGTGGTGGATCGTTCCTGCGGGCTCCGACCTCGATCTGGCCTGGCCGTCCCCGGCGCGCTACGTCGCGGGTACGGCCGTACCGGCGACGGAGCCCCGGCTGATCCACTGGCCCGAGGCGCCGACCCCGTACACCCCGCCCATCCCCTTCTATCTCATGGTCTGCCAGCTCACGGGCGCGTCGCCCGCGTGGGCGCCGGACGGGGCGCCGGAGGCGCTGACGCCCGCGGGCGAGTGACCGCGCGTCACCGGCCACCGGCCGCCGTCCCGGCCCCGGTTCACCCCGGTTCCCCGGTCCACCGGTTCACTGGCCCTTCTGCACGCTCCAGCCGCCGTCCACGACCAGGCTCGTCCCGGTGATGAACGACGCCTCGTCGGCCGCCAGGAAGGCGATCGCGGCGGCCACCTCCTCCGGCTTCCCGAAGCGGCCGGCCGCCGTCCCCGCGGCGCCGCGCTCGCGCTCCTCCCGCGGCGCCTCGTCCCAGGAGGTGGCCCGTACCGGCCCCGGCAGGACGGCGTTGACCCGGATCTCGGGTCCGTACTCCACGGCGAGCTGAGCGCAGAGGGAGAGCAGCGCGCCCTTGCCGGCGGCGTGGGCGGGATGGCCGGGGACGCCCGTACGCGCGTGGACGGACGAGGTCAGCACGACTGCGCCGCGCCGCTCGCGCAGATCGGGCAGTACGGCTCTGAAGCCGAGGAAGCCGCCGGTGAGAGTGACCGCGAGCTGACGTTCCCAGGAGGCCAGGGACAGTTCGTGCGCGGGGGCGGCCTCCACGGTCCCCGCGTTGCTGACGAGCACGCCGACGGGCCCGAAGGTGTGCGCCGCCGCCACGATGCGGTCCCATCCCTCGGCGTCCGCGACATCGGCGTCGACGAAGGCGGCGCGACCGCCGTAGGCGCGTATCCGCGCGGCGAGGGGCACGCCCCGCTCCCCGTCGATGTCGGCGAGGACGACAGAGGCGCCTTCGGCGGCGAGCCGTACGGCGGTGGCGGCGCCGATGCCGGAGGCGGCGCCGGTGACGACGGCGACGCGGTCGGAGAAACGGGCGGCAGCGTTCATGTCTGTGGCCTCTGTGGATCCGGGGGCACTGTGGGCCCTGTGGACTTTAGTGGGCCGCCGCGGGCGGTCGGTGATCGCCTGCCGGGAGGGCGCTGGTGGCACGACCGGGACTAGGCTCAAGCGCGAGATGAACACCACACACACGTCCCTCGGCCCGAAGGCCGGCAAGGAGACCGTGCGCCGGCACAATCTGAGCCTTGTGCTGCGCGCGGTACGGGACGAGGGCGAGGCGACCAGGGCCGGGGTGGCCGCGCGGGTGGGGCTGACCAGGGCGGCCGTGTCCTCGCTGGTCGAACAGCTGCTGGAGAGCGGGTTCCTGTCCGAGTCCGGCAAGACCTTCAGCGGGCAGGCCGGGCGGCCGGGCACCGTGCTGAAGGTGACCCGTTCCGGGCCCGCCGGCATCGGTGTCGAGATCAACATCGACTACGTGTCGGTGTGTGTGGTCGACCTCGCCGGCACCGACCGGGTCCGGCTGACCGAACACCTCGACAACCGCGGCGCCCGCCCTGCCGAGGTGCTGGCGCGCGGCGCGCGGATCGCCGCGCGCACCCTGGAGTCCGCCGCCGAGCAGGAGTTGTACCCGGTGGGCGCCCAACTCGCCCTGCCGGGGCTGGTGTCGGGCGGTACGGTCCGGCAGGCGCCGAACCTCGGCTGGAACGGCGTCCCCGCCGAGGAGCTGTTCGCCCACGCGCTCGCGGGACTGCGGCCCGACGCGCCCGCGCTGCCGGTGCGCGCGGAGAACGAGGCCAATCTGGCGGCGCTGGCCGAGCTGTGGTTCGGCGGCCTTGGCCCCGTCCGTACGTTCCTCTATCTGACCGGCGAGATCGGCGTGGGCGGCGCGCTGGTGCTCGACGGCGAACTGCTGCGCGGGGCGCACGGGTTCGCCGGCGAGATCGGCCATGTGGTCGCCGACGCGGCGGGACCGCGCTGCCGGTGCGGCTCCCGGGGCTGTCTGGAGCAGTACGCCGGCCAGTCCGCGCTGCTGCGGGCCGCCGGTATCGACGAGAACGCCGGCGCGCCGGGTCTTGCCGAGCTGGCGCGCCGGGCGCACGCGGGGGACGCGCGGGCGGTGGCGGCGGTCGAACGGGCCGGGACGATGCTCGGCCGGGTGCTGTCCGGCGCGGTGAACCTCCTCGACCCGGACGCGGTGGTGCTGGGCGGCATCTACCGGGAGCTGATGGACCGGCTCTCCCCCGCCGCCGACCGGGAGCTGACGGCCCGGGTGGTGTCGGGGCTCTGGCCGCCCGGCAGCGGCCGGCTGCGCGCCTCCTCGTCGGCCGGCGACGCGGCCCGGGGCGGCGCGGCCCTGGTCGTACGCTCGGTGCTGGCCGACCCGGTGGCGTACGCCGATCCGGTGGCGTACGCCGATCCGGTGGCGTACGTACCGGAGCCCGGGAAGGGGTAGTACCGCTCCCGGGCTCCGGTGTGCGGGTGCGTCAGCGCGCGCCCAGCAGGTGGTCCATCGCGAGCTGGTCGAGGTGCTCGAACGCCATGCCGCGGGCGCCCGCCGCGTCGGCGTCGAAGTCCTCGTAGGCGCTGCGGTCCGCCAGCAGCGCGGCGACCCCGTCGGCGGCGGTGGGCTCGGCCAGCTGGTCGAGGCGCGAGGCGCGCAGCGCCTCCTGGACCAGCGGGTCGGCGCGGAAGGACGCGGCGCGCTCCTTGAGGATCAGGTAGTTGCGCATGCAGCCCGCGGCGGAGGCCCACACCCCGTCGTAGTCCTCGGTGCGCGGCGGCTTGAAGTCGAAGTGCCTGGTGCCGTCCCAGCCCGCGCTCTCCAGCAGGTCCACCAGCCAGAAGGCGGCCCGCAGATCGCCGGCGCCGAAGCGCAGGTCCTGGTCGTACTTGATGCCGCTCTGGCCGTTGAGGTCGATGTGGTAGAGCTTGCCCGACCAGAGCGCCTGGGCGACGGAGTGCGGGAAGTTGAGCCCGGCCATCTGCTCGTGGCCGACCTCCGGGTTCACCCCGAACAGCTCGGGGCGCTCCAGCCGCTCGATGAACGCCAGCGCGTGGCCGACGGTCGGCAGCAGGATGTCGCCGCGCGGCTCGTTGGGCTTGGGCTCGATGGCGAACCGGAGGTCGTAGCCCTGCTCCGTGACGTAGTCGCCGAGGAGGTCGAAGGCCTCCTTCATCCGGTCGAGCGCGAGCCGTACGTCCTTGGCGCCGCCCGATTCGGCGCCCTCCCGGCCGCCCCAGGCGACGAAGGTCTTCGCACCGAGTTCGGCGGCGAGGTCGATGTTGCGCAGGACCTTGCGCAGTGCGAAGCGGCGGATGTCGCGGTCGTTCGCGGTGAAGCCGCCGTCCTTGAAGACGGGGTGGGTGAAGAGGTTGGTGGTGACCATGGAGGCGACGACCCCGGTCGCGTCCAGGGCCTGCCGGAAGCGCTTGACGTGCGACTCGCGCTCGGTGTCGGACGCGCCGAACGGAATCAGGTCGTCGTCGTGGAAGGTCACCCCGTACGCGCCCAGCTCGCCGAGCCGCTGGACGGACTCGACGGGGTCCAGGGCCGGGCGGGTGGCGTCGCCGAACGGGTCCCTGCCCTGCCAGCCCACGGTCCACAGACCGAAGCTGAACCTGTCCGCGGGGGTGGGCGTGAAGCGTTCCGTCATCCTCTGGCCGCCTTCGATAACCGCAGGCCGGGTGGGTACCGACCCTATTTGTTTCCTGACATGACTAATAAAGCACGGAGTACCGTCCCGCAAAAGCCCCCGGCGGTGATCGCCCGTTCCGCCCTCATGGTTCCCGTCCGACGCACCATCGCGTAATTTGTTGGGCCACGTCCATAACTGGAGGTACAACCCCATGTCGCAGAGCCCGGTCGTCATCGGCGTGGACAGTTCCACCCAGTCCACCAAGGCGGCCTTCACCGACGCCGCCACCGGCCGGCTGCTCGCCGTGGGCCGGGCCCCGCACCGGGTGACCGGGGAGGGCGGCGCCCGCGAGACCGACCCCGAGGTGTGGTGGAACGCCCTGCGGGAGGCGGTCGGCGCCGGGCTCAAGGAGTCCGGCGTGGACCCGGCGTCGGTCACCGGCATCGCCGTCGCCGGGCAGCAGCACGGACTGGTGGTGCTGGACGGCGGCGGCAGGCCGCTGCGCCCGGCGCTGCTCTGGAACGACACCCGCTCGGCGCCCCAGGCGGCCGAACTCACCGCGGCGCTCGGCGGCCCGGACGCCTGGACGGCGCGTACGGGCTCGGTGCCGGTCGCCTCGATGACGGCCTCGAAGTGGCAGTGGCTGCGGGAGCACGACCCGGCCGTCGCGGACGCCACGGCGGCCATCCGGCTCCCCCACGACTTCCTGACCGAACGGCTCGCGGGCACCGCCGCCACCGACCCCGGCGACGCCTCGGGCACCTGCTGGTACTCGACGGCCACCGGGGAGTACGACCCCGAACTGCTGGCGCTCCTCGGGCTGGACACCGATCTGCTGCCGCCCGTCGCCGCGACCGGCGCCACCCGGATCGGCTCGCTCACCGCGGGCGCCGCGGCCGAGCTGGGCCTGCCGGCGGGGATCGCCGTCGCGGCGGGCACCGGCGACAACATGAGCGCCGCCGTCGGTCTGGGCCTCGGCGGCGCCGGACTGCTGGACCACCCGGTCCTCAGCCTCGGCACCTCGGGCACGGTCTTCGCCGCGACCCGCACCCGCCCCGGCTCGGCCGTGCTCTCCGGCTTCGCCGCCGCCGACGGTACGTACCTCCCGCTGGCCTGCACACTCAACTGCACCCTCGCCGTCGACAAGGTGGCCTCGCTGCTCCGGCTGGACCGCGAGGACGCCACGCCGGGCGGCGAGGCCGTACTGCTGCCGTATCTGGACGGCGAGCGCACCCCCGACCTGCCGACCGCGTCCGGCCTGCTGACCGGACTGCGCCACGACACCACGCCCCAGCAGCTGCTGGGCGCCGCCTACGAGGGCGCGGCCGTCACCGTACTGCGCGCCCTGGACGAGGTGCTGCGCGCCTGCGGTCTCGACCCGGCGGCGCCCGAGGTGGCGAGCCGGCCGCTGCGGCTGGTCGGCGGCGGCGCGCAGGGCCGGATGTGGGTCGAGACGGTACGGCGGCTCTCCGGCCGCCCGCTGATCGTGCCGGCCGGCGGCGAACTGGTCGCCCTCGGCGCGGCGGCCCTGGCCGCGGGCGCCGCCACGGGCGAGGACCCGGTGGCCGTCGCGGCGTCCTGGCGGGCGGGCGACGGCCTCGAACTGGAGCCCGTGGAGCGGGACCTGGAGACCTGGGAGCGGGTCGGCTCGGTGCTGGACAGGGCGGCACCGAGCCTGCTGAGCTGAGGCAGCCGCCTTCCGAGCTGCCTCAGCTGCCTCAGCTGCCTCAGCTGCCTCAGCTGCCGAGCGTGGCGCGCAGCGACGGCTGGAGCAGTTCCCCGTGGGCGCGCACCATGTCGTCGCACAGCTCCCAGATCCGCTCGACGGGCAGCGCCGCCGCGGTCGCCGGGTCGGCCATGGCGGCCTGCCGTACGGAGCGCGGGTCGTCCTCGACCGCGGCCCGTACCACCAGCTCGTTCATGCTGAGATAGGCGCGGTTGAGCGCCGCGCACTGGGCGGGCAGCGCGCCGATCCGGGTGGGCTGCACCCCCAGCGCGTCGACCAGGCAGGGGACTTCGACCGTACCGGTGGCGGGCAGATTGTCGATGAGCCCGTGGTTGGGCACATTGCCGTAGACGGTCCTTGGCGTGCCGGTGGTGATGCTGTGGACGATCTGCGGGGCGTACTCCATGGTGCTCTCGACGGTGAGCGGCGTCCCGGCGGCGAGCGCGTCGCGGGTCTTCTCGTACGCGGCGACGTTCTCGTCCACGATGCCGAGATAGGCGCCGACGGGCAGCCTCAGCCGCTCGATCTCGCTGTCGTGGTGGAGATACCAGGGGACGTACTCGGCGGAGTGCTCGCTCGTCTCGGTCGGGTAGTAGCCGAGCCGCCGGTACATGTCGACCCGTACGCGGCGGCGCAGTTGGGGGTCGTCGGCGACGAGCGCGTCCAGCCGGGGGTAGAGGTCGGTGCCGTTGTGCTCGAAACGCAGCACCCACGCCTGGTGGTTGACCCCGGCGGCGCGGTAAGTGACCTCTTCATAAGGGACGTCGATCAGGGCCGAGAGGTCACGCATCGTCCAGTACACCGAGTGGCACAGGCCCACGACGCGGGTCAGTCCGGTGGCCCGGGTGAGGTACTGGACGTTCATCGCCATGGGGTTGGTGTAGTTGAGCAGCCAGGCGTCGGGGCAGACGGCGGCGATGTCCGCGCCGAGCGACGCGAGCAGCGGGAAGGTGCGCAGCGCGCGGAAGATGCCGCCGATGCCCAGGGTGTCGCCGATGGTCTGGCGCAGCCCGTAGCGGGCGGGCACCTCGAAGTCGGTACGGGTCGACGCGCCCATCCCCACCTGGACGATGTTGATGACGAAGTCGGCGCCTTCGAGGGCCGCGCGCCGTTCGGCGTGGGCGGTGATGTGCGGGGCGGCGCCGGTCCGTTCGGCGATGTGCCGGGCGGCGCCGTGGGCGGTGGCCAGGCGTTCGGCGTCGACGTCGTGCAACGCCACGTGCAGGCCGTGGAGTTCGGGGAAGGCGAAGAGGTCGGCCAGCAGCCCCTGGGTGAAGACGACGCTGCCGGCGCCGATGAACGCGATCTTGGTGGGGGCGGTGCGGGTGGTGGGTGTGCTGCGGGTCATGAGTCGTTCTCTCCGTTGCGGGTGACGGCCGCGAGGGCTTCGTCCCAGGTGGGCTGGGCGGTGGTACCGCCGTGCGCCCGGGTGGACAGCGCGCCGCAGGCGGCGGCGAGTTCGAGGGAATCGGCGCGGGACAGACCGCGCAGCGTCGCGGCGACGAATCCGGCGTCGAAGCTGTCACCGGCGCCGACGCTGTCCAGCGGGGTGACGGGAATGCCGGGGGTACGCAGCGGGGCGCGGCCGTCGTGGAGGAGCGCGCCGTCGGCGCCGTCCTTGACCACGACGAGCGGTCCGCGCGCGGCGAGCAGGGCCGCCGCCTCCGCCAGGGAGGTGCCGGCACCCGGATCCGCCGCGAGGGAGCGGGCCAGCGCGCGGGCCTCCCGCGCGTTGGGCAGCAGGTGGTCGACGACCGGGAGTACGGCACCGATCCCGGCGGCCGACCACCGCCCGGCGGGGTCGTCGTTGGTGTCGAGCGAGGTGGTGGCCCCGGCGGCGCGGGCGGTGCCGAGGAGCCCCGGCAGCGCGGCGGCCAGCCGGGGCAGCAGGAAGAAGGAGGCGGCGTGCACATGCCGGGCGCCGGTGAGCAGCGCCTCGGGGACGTCGTCGGGTCCGGTGGCGGCGAGGGTGCCGGGCGAGGTGAGGATCGTACGGTCGCCGTCGGCCCGGGTGATCATCACGGTGAGCGGGGTCGGCAGGGCGGGGTCGAGGCGCAGCGCGGTCGTGTCGACGCCCCGGTCGCGCAGGGCCGCGTGGACGAAGCGGCCGGCCTCGTCGTCCCCGATCCGCCCGGCGAGGGCGACCTTCAGGCCGAGCCGGGCGGCGCCGCACGCCATGATCGCGGCGGAGCCGCCGAGGGTGAGCAGCCCGGTGTCGACGAGCTGTTCGCGCTGTCCGAAGGGGAGTTGGCCGTCGAGCGGACCGAGGACGATGTCGGGGTTGGCGTCGCCGATGACAAGCAGGTCGAAGGTGTGCGGCATACGGCTTCCAAAGGAGACGGAGGGACGGGTGCGGGTTCAGCCCTTGAGGCCGCTGGAGGTGATGGACCGGATGAACGACTTCTGCGCGAGGAGGAAGGCGAGCAGCACCGGCAGCACGGTGATCACGTTGCCCGCCATGACCGCCGACCACTGGGTGTGGTGCAGCCCCTGAAAGGTCGTCAGACCCAGTGGGAGGGTGTACTGGGTGTCGTGGTTGATGGCGATCAGCGGCCAGGTCAGGTCGTTCCACGTGGCCAGGAACGTCAGCACCGCCACCGTGCTCAGCGCGGGCCGTGACAGCGGCAGCACGATCAGCAGGAGCACCCGCAGCCGCGAACAGCCGTCGATCCAGGCGGCCTCCTCCAGCTCCCTCGGCAGGGAGAGGAAGAACTGCCGGAACAGGAACACCGCGAAGGGGGTGACCAGGGACGGGACGATCAGCGCGCCCAGGGTGTCGATGAGTCCGAGCCGCTTCATCACCAGAAAGGTGGGGATCATCGTGAGCTGGAACGGGATCGCCATGGTGGCCAGCATCGAGGCGAGCAGGACGCGCGACCCGGCGAACCGCATCCGGGCGAAGGCGTAGCCGCCCAGCGCGCCGAGGACCAGGTTGGAGCCGACCGCGACGGCCGACACGATCAGGGAGTTGGCGAACCAGCGCGGGAACATGGCGTTGCCGAGCACGTACCGGTAGCCGCCGAGATCGATGCTTGAGGGCCAGAGCGCGGGCGGGAACCGGTTGATCTCCGCGTTGCTCATCACGGAGCTGAGCAGCAGCCACAGCAGCGGGACGGCGAAGAGCAGGGCGAGGGGCGCGAGCAGCAGGTGCCAGGTGCTGAACGGCAGCCGCGTACGGGCCCGTTGGGATCCCGCTCCCGTTCCCGCCGCCACTGTCGCGGCGGGCACCGGCGCCGGGCGGGTGGTCGGTGTCGCCGTCATCGTGCGGCTCCTTCGAGGCGTCGGTCCTCACGGCCCCGGACCAGCCGCAGGGCGCCGACGGCCACCAGCAGGGCCAGGGCCAGCGCGTAGGCCGCGGCGGCGCCGTACCCGGCGGTGAAGTTCTTGAACGCCTGCTCCCAGATGAAGTAGACGATCACGGTGGTGGAGCCGAGCGGCCCGCCCTTGGTCGTCACGTACACGAGGTCGAAGACCTGGAGGGCGTTGATGGTCTGCCAGAGCAGCAGGAACACGGTGACCGGGGTGAGGGTGGGCAGGGTGACATGGCGGAGCAGGTGCCACCGCCCGGCGCCGTCGAGCCGGGCGGCTTCGAGGAGCGAGGCGGGTACGTCCTGGAGGGCGGCGAGATAGACGACCACGCAGAAGCCCGTACCGCTCCACAGCGAGATCGCCACCAGCACGAGCAGCGCCTGTCCGGGGTCGGTGAGGAATCCCTGGGCGGAGATGCCGAGCCGGTGGAGAGCCGAGTTGGCGGCGCCGAACTCGGGGTCGAGGATGAAGGAGAACAGCACGCCCTGGGCGGTGGCCGAGATGACGAACGGGACGAAGATCAGGGTGCGGTAGAGGCCGACGAGCCGGATGCGCCGGTTCAGTACGAGCGCGAGCAGCAGCCCGAGTCCGAGGCTGAGCGGCACGTACAGCGCCGTGTAGAGCAGGGTGTTGCGCACGGCCTCGGCGAAGTGCGGATCCTGGGCGAGCGCCCGGTAGTTGTCGAGCCCGACCCAGCGGCCGGGGGTGACCAGGTCGTCCGCCCGGAAGGACAGCAGCAGCGACCAGGCGACGGGGACGACGCTCAGTCCGAGGATGATCAGGACCGAGGGCGAGAGGAAGGCCCACGCGGTCGCCGACTCGCCACGGCGCCGACGGCGTGCGCCGCGCCGGACGGGTCCGGGTCCGGGTCCGGGGAGCGTGAGCGGAGTGGGCAGACGCGGCATCGTGTTCCTCTCAACGCGGGATCAGCAGGGCGGCGTTGGCCTCGTCGGCGCAGCGCCGCAGGGCCGCGGCCGGCGTGGACCGGCCGAGCAGCACGGACGCGACGGCCTGGCCGAGCGCCCGGGAGATCTGCGGATACGCGGGGTGTACGGGACGTACGCGCGCGGACTTCAGCGCCTCGGTGAAGACGGGCAGTCCTTCGGTCCCGCGGTCCTGCGCCTGCCAGGCGGGCAGTGCCCGGGTGGACCGGCTCAGCGGCAGGCCGCCGGCCATGATGTCCCAGCGCACGTCCTGCGCGGGCTGCGTGAGCCACTGGACGAAGGTGCGCGCGGCCCGTACCCGCGCCGCGCCGTTGTCGAACACGGTCCAGGTGTCGGGGCCCGAGATGGTCATCGGCCGGCCGCTGTAGCTGGGCAGCGGGACCACCCGGTAGCCGATGCCCGCCTCCCGGATGTCGGGCAGCTGCCAGGGGCCCGTGACCACCATTCCCATCCGTCCGGAGAGGAAGACCTGGTACATCTGCTCGCTGCCGGGCTTGGGGTCGACGTAGACGCTTCTGTCGCGGGCGAGCGCCGCCACCGTCTCCAGGGCCCTGACTCCGGTGTCGGCGAAGCCGATCCGCTTGCCGTCCGCCGCGATCACCTCGCCGCCGAGGTCCCACACCAGCGGCCAGAGCCGCCAGACGGTGTCCTCGTCGCCGACTCCGGGCCAGCCGGTGCCGAAGGTGCCGCGCGTCCGGTCGGTGAGCCGCCCCGCGGTCTCCACGAACTCGTCCCAGGTCCAGCCGGGCCGGGGCAGCGGCAGCCCGGCGTCCGCGAAGAGCTTCTTGTTGCAGACGACGGCGAGCGAGTCGAGCAGCGCGGGGGCCGCCCGTACCCGGCCGTTGAGGGTGACGGCCTCCCGGGCCGGGGCCCAGTAGTCGTGCCACGGGAGGGGGCCCGAGCGTACGGTGTCGGTGAGGTCCACCACCGACGGGCTGCGCGCGACGCTGGCCAGGTCCGAGCCGAAGACGTAGGCGATGTCGGGGAAGGAGCCGGCGGCGAGCGCCGCGGTGATCTTCTGGAGCATCGCGTCGGAGAGGACGCCGCCGCCGGGGTCGACACGGATCGCCGGATGGGTCCGGTTGAACTCGGCGACGAGCTGCTCGATGGCCTTGCGGCCGGTGTCCGCCTGTCCGTGCCACAGCTCGACGGTGACGCGCCCGTCGGCTCCGACGCCGTCGGCCGTACCCGCGCCGCATCCGGGCAGCGCCGCCGCGGCCGTAGCGCCCAACGCGAGCCGGGCACCGCCGCGCAGGACCGAGCGGCGGCCGGGCGCGGCGGGCATGGGAAATCCTGCGGCCATCCGGGCCTCCGGGGAAGAAGGAAGGGAACGCGGGAGGGGTGTTGCGGTGTGTCCTCCCGCGCGGGAAGGACACACCGGACCGGTCGGAGCCGGAGCCTGGGCCGGGTCAGCAGGTCTGGCGCACGTACGTGCCGCTGCCGGCCGGTGAGACGGCCACGTCGCGGCGGACGATGCTCAGCGTGTCCTTCCAGCCCGCGCAGGCCCGGGAGAGGCCCGCCGAGGTGTACTCGATGACGATCACGTTGTTGCCGAAGTACTCCGTGAAGTCACCGCACTCCTTGTACTCGCCGCACTCCTCCGCGACGGCGAAGTCGAGCCCGTTCGCCACCCGCGAGGAGGCCAGCTCGGCGGTGTTCTTCTGGGCGATGGCCAGGCCCTTGTCGTGGGCGTGCGCGGAGAGCAGGGTGATGAACGCCGTGGCGGCGCTCGTACCGAACTTGCCGCGGGAGCGGTCGTAGCTGTCGTAGTTGTCGGGCTCGACCGCCTGGAAGCCCTTGGCGGCGCAGCCGTCGATCCACCCGTTCACCTTGGCGGCGACGCGGGTGCGCTTGGCCGCGGTGCTGATGTCGAGGATGGCCTCGTCCCACTCCTCGTCGATGATGACGTTTCCGTTGGCGTCGCGGAGCAGGAGATCCGCGTCCCACTCGCCGATCTCGGCGGGCTGGACCTGGAAGGCGTTGACGTAGCAGATGTTGTACAGGCCGGCCGCCGGTGCGGCCTCGCGGTCACGGCTGACGACGGTGACGCCGGACGGCGGGGTGTAGGCGCCGCCGATCTGGTAGTCGAATCCCGCGTGCGTCGGCGGGAGGGTGATGGCCGCGGCGGCGGCCGGCTGCGCGCTCGCGGTGGAGGACGCGAGCAGCGGGGTGATCACCGCCGTCGCGAGCGCCGCGACCGCGGCGAGACATCGACGGGACCGGACACGATTGATGATCATCTTTGAGCTCCAGAAGATGGGGGGTACGTCCCCGCCTCGGACCGGAAACGGTCCTGGCGACTCAGTCCGGGCTCGCGGCGCGGGGGCCGTCTACCGGCTGGGCGTACCTCTGGCGCCGGATGCTCAACCCTGGCGTTGCATGGAGTAAAGCGATCGGAATTCTCCATGTCAACAGCTCAAAGCTGCGCGTATGACGCTCATTTGACGGATCGCGCACCTGTGCGCCGCTCCACCGTACTGGCGTTCACGGGTCGAGCTGCGCTCTTTCGCACGGAGCTATGCTCATCTCATGCTGAGAACTGAGCGCCATGCGCGGATACTTGAGCATGTGTCCGCCCAAGGCGGCGTGGACGTACACGAGTTGTCACGGCTGCTGAACGTCTCCGGGGCGACCGTACGGCGTGATCTCCAGCATCTGAGCCGGCTGAACCTGCTGCGCCGCACGCACGGCGGGGCGGTGGTCGGCAGCATCGGCCTGGAGGTGCCCGTCCAGCACCGCGCGGAGCGCCGCAGGCCCGAGAAGCAGGCCATCGCGCGGGCGGCGGCGGCCCTGGTGCCGGAGGGCGCGGTGGTCGGGATGACCGGCGGCACGACCGTTACGGAGGTGGCCCGGCTGCTGGCCGAGCGCGGGCCGGTCACGATCGTCACCAACGCGGTGAACATCGCCGCCGAACTCGTCCTGCACCGGGACGTCAACCTGGTCGTCATCGGCGGCAACGCGCGCACCGCCAGCTACGAACTCGTCGGCCCCATCGCGGAGAAGACCCTCGCCGACCACCACACGGACATGACCTTCCTGGGCGTGGACGGGATCAGCGCCGCGCACGGCTGTACGACCCACGACCAGCTGGAGGCGGCGACGGACCGCGCCTTCGCGGCCGGCAGCGGCCGGACAATCGTCGTGGCGGACCACTCGAAGATCGGGAAGGTCACCTTCGCCAAGATCTGCCCGCTGACGGACATCCACCATCTCGTCACCGACAACGGCGCGCCGACGGACCAGCTGGCCCGCATCGCGGACGCCGGAGTGCCGGTGACCATCGTCTGAACGGCTACTGGTAGGTGCAGTCCTTGCTTCCGCGCGCTCCGCTCAGCCGCGAGTCCCGCCGGCGCTGTCTGCGGGCCCGCAGCGCCCGGACCGGCGACGGCCGCCCGCCGCGTACGGTCAGCTCCCGCTCCGCGACGAGCTGCCCCAGCACGGGCACCACCCCGGGCGCCACGGGCACCGCCGCAGCGCTCCCGCGCCGGGAACGCTGCCGTACGAGCCCGCCGCGCCTGGCCCGCACGGCCACCGGCCCGGGGGCGGTCACGGGAACAGGGACGACGGGCCGCGGCGCGGGTACGGCCACCACCGTCGCCCGCGTGAGCAGCACCACACCGCGCGCCGCCACCACCGCGCCCGACAACGCCGCCACCACACCCACCGCGCCGCCCTGGAGCCGCTCGCCGAGAAGCGTGAGCCCTATCAGGGAGGCGGCGAGCGGGTTGGCGAGGGTGAGGACCGCGAGCGGCGCCCCCAGACCGCCCCGGTAGGCCGTCTGCGAGAGCAGCAACCCGCCGGCCGCGAAGGCCGCGACCACCAGCGCCACCGCGCCGACCTGCCACCACGGCAGCGCGTCCACGTCGCGGGCCGTGGCCGCGACGGTCACGGTCTGGGTGAGGGCGGACGCCACGCCCGAGATCAGCCCGGAGGCCGCCGCGTGACGCAGCCCCGGCCTGGCGCCCGGCCGGCTCAGCAGGGCGACCAGGGCCAGCGCCACCCCCGCCACTCCGAGGGCCTGCGGCAGCCCGAGGCTCGCGGCGGGGCCCGAGCCCGCGGCGGTCAGCAGGATGATCGCGAGACCGGCCAGCGTGTACGCCGTACCGCGCCACTCACCCCGGCCGACCCGCCGCCCGGCCCGGTGCGCGCCCAGCGGCACGGCCGCGACCAGCGTCAGCGCGCCCAGCGGCTGGACCACCGTGAGCGGCCCGTACGTCAGCGCCACGACATGCAGCAGCGCGCCCGTCGCGTTCAGCCCTACCGCCCACCACCAGGCGCCCCGGCCGAGCAGCGTGAGCAGCGGGGTCCCGGGGACGGTACGCGCGGCGAGCCGCTCCTGCGCCACCGCCGCCGAGGCGTACGCGAACGCCGACACGAGCGACAGGGCGACGGCGACGGCCGTCGCGCCGTTCATCTCGCGGCTCCCGTCGTGGCCACCGGCACGGCGGCGGCCGGCTCCCGGACGCCCCCGCCCCGTACGACCAGCGACCGGCGCCGGACGACCCCGGGCCGCCCCGGCGCGCGGAGGAACGCCAGCGCGACACCCAGCAGCGCGACGGCCACGACGGCGTCCAGCCAGTAGTGGTTGGCGGTGCCGACGACCACGAACAGCGTCAGCAGCGGGTGGAGCAGCCAGAGCCACCGCCACCGCGTCCGGGTGGCGGCGATCAGGCCGACCGCGACCATCAGGGCCCAGCCGACATGGAGCGAGGGCATCGCCGCGAACTGGTTGGCCAGCGAGTCCTGCGCGGGGGCCGCGCCGTACACCGTCGGCCCGTACACCCGCCCGGTGTCCACCAGCCCGGTCCCGGTGAGCAGCCGCGGCGGAGCGAGCGGCATCAGCAGATGCAGCACGAGCGCGGCGCCGGTCAGGGCGGCGAGAACCCGGCGCGACCAGAGGTAATGCGCGGGCCGGCGCCAGTAGAGCCAGCCCAGGAAGAGCACCGTCGCCGGAAAGTGCACGGTCGCGTAGTACGTGTTCGCCAGGTGAACAAGCGTGCTGTCGTGCAGCAGCACGCCCTGCACGCCGCCCTCCCCCGGCAGCCGGAGCGCCCGCTCCCACTCCCAGACACGGTCCGCGTTGCGGAACGCCTCGGCGGTGTGGCCGGTCGCGGCCTGCCTGCCGAGCTTGTAGACGAGAAAGAGTCCGACGACGAGCAGCAGTTCACGTACGAGGGGCGGTCGGGCGGAAGAATCCTGCTTCCGTTCGGCGGTCCCAGCGCGGGCGTTGATGGTCACCACCCGACCCCTTTGCATGGACGACACGCCGTGGCTGGACGACGTCGTGGTACGGCGACGCGCCCTGGGCCGCGTCCTATCGATACGCCAGTGTACCGATACGCGATCGTATCGGTACACTGGCGTATCGATACCGCAGGACGGGAGAGACGATGACGACGCAGCCACGCCGCTCCAAGATCACGCCGGAACGGGAACAGGAGTTCTACGAAGCAGCCCTCGACCTGCTCCGGGAGGACGGCTACGAGGCCCTGACCATGGAGGGCGTCGCGGCCCGCTCCCGCTGCGGAAAATCCACGCTCTACCGGCAGTGGGGCACAAAGCAGCGGCTGATCGCCGCGGCCCTGCACGGCACACGCTGTGCCCGGCTCGCCGACATCGACACCGGCACCCTGGAAGGCGACCTGCGGGCCATGGCCCGCTCGGCGGCGCAGTTCTCGGGGCGCGACACCTCACTGATGCACGCGCTCGGCCACGCGGTCCTCCAGAACCCGGAGCTGCTGCGAGCACTGCGCGAGACCCTCGTCGAACCGGAGGTCGCGGCGATCAACGGCGTGGTCCGGCGCGCCGTGGAACGCGGCGAGATCGCGCCGGACAACCCCGCCGTGGAGTTCGTCGCCGTCCAGCTGTCGGGCGTCATCCGCGCCCGCCCGATCCTGGAGGGCCGCCCGGCCGACGAGGCATATCTCACCCGCTTCATCGAAGCCTCAATCCTGCCGGCGCTTGCGCCTCGCCAGGGGTCCGCCTTGGGCTGAGCCCGGCACATACCTGCGGGTTTGCCTCCCGGCGAGGGGCCGCACTCCGTCTTGGGCTCGGCCCGGTGCACACGTGCGGGTTTGCCTCCCGGCGAGGGGCCGTGGTCCGTCCTGGGCTCGGCCCGGTGCACACGTGCGGGTTGTTGCCGGGTACCCCTCCGGGGGCACGTGCCCGGACTGCACGGGCCGCCTCCCGTCGCAGGGGCCGTGGTCCGTCCTGGGCTGAACCCGGTTCGTACCTGCGGGTTGTCACCGGGTGCCCCTCCGGGGGCACATGCCCGGACTGCACGATTTACGCCGCGTGCGGGCCGGAACACACAGCGCGGGTCTCGCTCAGCGGCACAAATCGCGCTTTACGTCCGGACACATACCCCCTGCGGTGCCCCCTTCACCACCCGCACAGACCCACCCGCCCCGGCCGGGCACGGCCGTTTGCGCGCGAGCCGACCACCGACCGGAGGGGGCCGGGGTCGCAGGAGGTGACGTCCCCGGATGTAGAGCGTGATTTGTGCCGCTGAACGCGCCTGCAGTCGGCCGACGGAGCCGCACGCGGCGTAAATCATGCATCCGGGGATGCGCCTCCGGAGTGCCCCGGCACCCGGCACCGCGTGCACCGGCCGCACCCGCACCGCACCGCCAAGCCCACGGCCCCTCGCCGGGAGGCGACCCCGCCGGGAGGCGACCCCGCGACTACGTCGATCGGCGTACCCGCACCGATCCGCTCCATCTCGGCCAGGCGGCCCGGATCATATACGAGCCGTGACGAAAACGCGCCCCCACACCGCCCAACCGTGCCGCCCACCGCGCCCGCCCGGGGCCCGGACAGGCCCGGCGCGGAACGCGCCCACGTGGCGATGATCGGGCTAGCTCACAATCAGTCAATTTCAGCCAGCGTGTGCCCAGTTGGATCGTTGTTGACGATTCGAGATGGACAGATACGCTCCACCCGAACGGCATCGCCCCATTCGCATCAGGAGGCCGATCATGTCCCGTGTCTCGGAACAGAGCCTGGTCCGACAGCTCCCGGCCGTGCCGTTCTACTGCCCCGTTCCGCCCGCGCGCCACCGGTCCGCCGACGCGCTCAACGAGCGGACCGTGGGGTGGATGCTGCGCCAGCGGCTGGATACGGACGAGCGCCAGGTCAAACGGCTCGCCGTCTGCGACTTCGGCGGGCTGACCGCCGCGACCATGCCGTACGGGCGGTTCGAGCCGCTCACCCTGATGGCCAAATTCCATGCCGTGCTGTTCTCCCTCGACGACGGCGTGTGCGACGAGTCGGGGGCCTCGGCGGATCTGCTCGCGCAGGAGACCTCGCGGATCATGCGCGCCGTGGAGGCGCCCGAGGCGGGCTCCGCCGGGGACTCGCCGCATACGGCGGCGCTGCGCCGGCTCCGGGGCGAGCTGGCGGCGTTCGCCTCGCCCCGGCAGCTGCGGCGCATGACGGAGGCGATGCGCGTGTACACCTCCGGGCTGGTGTGGGAGGCGTCGTGGCGCGGCCGGTCGGAGCTGCCCTCGCTGGACGACTACGTCACGCTGTGGATGCGCTCCATCGGGATGGCTCCCTCCACCGCGATGATCGAGATCGTCGGTGGTTTCTCGGTCCCCGACCGGGACCTTCAGGACGCCCGGGTGCGGGCCCTCACCGAGATCACCTGGACCCTGGTCAGCTGGGACAACGATCTGTACTCGCGCAACAAGGAGCTGGAGCGCGCCGACGACAACCTCAATCTGATCGATGTCGTCTGCCAGGAGCAGGACTGCGAGCCGCAGCGCGCGCTCGTGCGGGTCGTCACGATGCGGGACCGGGTCATGGTGCTCTTCGAGCGGCTGGCCGCGCAGGTCCTCGCCGGTGCCGACAAGGACCTGCGCCGGTATGTGAACGGACTGGCCCAGTTCGTCCGCGGCCATCTCGACTGGGCGTCGTCCTGCCCCCGTTACGCCGTCGACTCGGGGCCGCGGGCCACCCCCGGTGGCTGGTGGAAGCCGCAGCCGGCGGACGACAGCCTGGAGCCGCTCCCGATCCCGACGATCGCGTGGTGGTGGGACCAGCTGGCTCCGACGGGGAGTTGACGTACCGTCAACTGCCGTTCCACCAGCGGGACACCGCCGTCCAGGCGCGGCGCGGCGCGCTGTCGGTGCGCTGCGCCGGGACCGGGACCGCCCGCGGCTCCGGCGCCGGTTCGGCGGCAAGCGACTCGGCGGCGGGGACGGGAGTCGCGTACGCCGGCTGCGGCACGATCGGTGCCGAGCCGGGCCGGGGCGACTCCACCTGCCACTGCGGTCGCGGTACGGCGGCCGTCGCGCTCGGCGGGCCGGCGACGTCCTGGGGCGGCCTGGGCGCGAACGTCACGGGCAGCTCGGTCAGCTGGTGGGACATCAGGGCGCCGGAGTACCGCAGTTCGCTCTCTTCGACGGCCAGTTGGAGATCCGGCAGCCGCATCAGCAGCGCGTCGATCCCGGTGTCGGCGATGGCGCGGCCGATGTCCTGGCCGGGGCACTCGTGCGGGCCGCCGCTGAAGGCGAGGTGGGCCCGGTTGCCCTGCATGTGGGCGCGGAGATCGGGGCGTACCACCGGGTCCACGTTGGCCGCGGCGATCCCGACGATCAGCGCGTCGCCCGCCTTGATGCGCTGGCCGCCCAGTTCGGTGTCGCCGACCGCCCACCGACCGAAGATCGTGGTGAACGGCGGCTCGTCCCACAGCGTCTGCTCGACCGCGTCCGGCAGGGTCATGTGGCCGCCGCTCAGCTGGGCCCGGAACCGGGGGTCGGTGAGCACCATGCGCAGCACATTCGCGATGAGGTTGGCGGTCGTCTCGTACGCCGCGATGAGCACCAGCCGCAGATGCTGGCCGACCTCGTCGTCGGTGAGCCCGGCCGGGTGCTCCACCAGCCAGGTCGCGAAGTCCTCCTCGGGTGCGACGCGACGGCGCTTGACCAGCCGGATCAGCGCGGCCATGACATAGGCGTTGGACTCGTTGGCGGTCTCGGTGCCCTTGATCATGTCGCGGGCCGCCTGCACGAGCCGTTCGCTGTACTCCTCGGGCATGCCGAGGATCTGCGCCATCACCATCATCGGCAGGTGTTCGGCGAAGCTGCTGACCAGGTCGGCCCGGCCGTCCTGGCAGAAGTCGTTGACCAGCCGGTTGCTGTAGCGGTTGATGTAGCGGCGGACGCCCCGGTGGTCGATGCGGGCGATCGAGTCGGTGACCGCGCCGCGCAGCCGCTCGTGCTCCGCGCCGTCGGCGAACACACAGATCGGCTGCCAGGTGAAGACGGGCGCCAGGGGGTGGTCCGGGGGCGCGCTGCCGTCGTGGAGCGCGCGCCAGCGCCGGGAGTCGCGGGAGAACTGCGACGGCGTACGCGTCATGTGCAGGTTCTCGCTGTGGCCGAGCACCAGCCATGCCGGTACGTCGCCCTGGAGCAGTACGGGGGCCACGGGCCCGTGTTCGGCGCGCAGCTTCTCGTACAGGCCCATCGGGTCGCGCTCGGCCTCGGGCCCGTACAGCCGCCGGGGCGCGGGCGTACCGCTCAGGCTGTCTATGTCGTACGGGCTCAGGCCGTGGGCCGGGCAGCCGGGGGGCGGCACCGGGCGGTCGTCCGACCCGGGCCGGGGGGAGAAGGGGGTGGTCACGGTCGCTCCAGGGATCAGGCCGGAAGGGATGGGGGTGGGCCGGGGCCGGGTGCCTGTCCGGGCGGTCCGGCCGGACAGGACGGGGTGCCGCGACCGGCGGTAGGGGCCGGTCGCGGCGGTGGCGCGGCGGGTCAGCCCGCCGGTACGGCCAGCGCGTGCAGATAGCGCATCAGGGTGAGCAGCGTGTCGCGGCTCGACTCGCGCAGCCGGGCGTCGCAGTCGATCATCGGCACCTCGTCCGGCAGATCGAGGGCCTTGCGCAGCGCTTCGACGGGGTGGTGCGGCGCGTCCGGAAAGGTGTTGACGGCGACGACGAACGGGACGCCGCGCTCTTCCAGCCGTCCGATCACGTCGAAGCTGACTTCGAGGCGGCGGGTGTCGACGAGGACGACGGCTCCCAGCGCGCCTTCGAAGAGGCCGTTCCACAGGAACCAGAAACGTTCCTGGCCGGGGGTGCCGAAGAGGTAGAGCACCAGCCGCTCGCTGATGCTGATGCGGCCGAAGTCCATGGCGACCGTGGTGGCGGTCTTGCTCTCGACCCCGGAGTTGTCGTCGACGCCCACCCCGGCCTGGGTCATGGTCTCTTCGGTGGTGAGCGGGCGGATCTCGCTGACCGAGCCCACCATGGTCGTCTTGCCGACCCCGAAGCCGCCCACGATCACGATCTTCACCGCGGAGGTGGCCGTGTCGGGCAGGACGTCCTCGCTCCTGGGGCCGGTGATCGTGTCAGAGTCTCTGAAGTCCATGCATCACCGCTTCGAGAAGGGACCGGTCGGGGAGTGAGGCGCGCACGATGGGCGCGCGCGATTCGACCAGTTCGGTCGCGAGGAGCTCGGTCAGCAGTGCGGTCACCACGCTGAACGGGAGGCTGAGATAGGCGGAGATCTCGGCCACGGACAGCGGTGCCCGGCAGAGCCTGAGGATGGCGGCCTGTTCGGGCTGGACCGTCGGTGACGGCTCGTCACACGCCATGATCATGGTGACCAGGTCGAGGGACGCGCGTTCGGCGCCGTCGGGGCCGCCGGTGATCACGTACAGCCGTCCGGGGTCGGTGACGTCCGTCTCGGGCTGCCGGCGCTCCCGGGGGGAGGGCAGACCGGGAGGGCCGGTCATCCGGCCTGCCCGTCGTGGCGCGGCGGGCTGGTCAGGTGGGCGCCGATCCGTACGACCATGTCCCGCATCCGGGCGCCGACCAGGCCGGCGTCCACCGTGTCGGCGGCGAGGACGGCGAGATAGGCGCCGGCTCCCGCCTCCATCAGGTAGAAGAAGCCGCCCCCGATCTCGATGACGACGAGCCGCATCCGGCCGTCGCTGTGCGGGATTTCGACGGCGACGGCGGCGGCCAGGCTCTGCAGGCCGGCGCAGGCCGCCGCGAGCCGGTCGGCGGCGTCCGGGTCACCGCCGTGCCGGGCGATCCTGAGCCCGTCCGCGGAGAGCACCACGATCTGGTGGATCTGCGGCACGCCGTCGGCCAGCTCCTTGAGCATCCAGTCCATGTTGGCCCGCTGCTGAATCACTTGAGATCTCCCTTGTCCCGCACATCGTCGGAGTCACCGCGGTCGCCGGGCCGCCGGTCCGGGGGCTCACCGGCCCCGGCCGACGGCTCCTGGGGGGTGCCGTTGACCGCATTCGTGAACGCTTCGAGCCAGATGCCGGGGCCTGGCTTCTCCTCGCCGGGACCGCTCGGGCCGGGGACGTGTCCGCCGTATCCGTTGGTCCGGCCGGCGGCCGGCGGGGTGCCGTACGTGCCGGCGGCGGACACGTGTCCGTTGTTGATCAGGCCGAGGTTGTGGGAGCCGAGCGGGGCCCGGCCGCGGCTGCGGCGCTGCGGCAGTCCGTTCTCCGTCCACTCGGTGACCACGGGTACGTCGTCCTCGGCGGCCGGCACGGACACGCGGGCGGCGGGCGGCACGGGGACCGTGACCGGGGCCGACGGCTGGGGGCCGGTGACCGCCCTGACCCGGTGGGCGGGGCGCAGCATGTCCTTGGTGGGCAGGTCGTTGGGGACGCCCCGGGGTCCTGCGGTGGCGCCGATGCCGTGGGCGATGCCGGGCGCGGGCCCGGTGGTCACGACATCGCGCGGCACGATGAGGACGGCGCGGACGCCGCCGTACGCCGACTGCCGCAGTGAGACCTGGAGGTGGTACATCTGGCAGAGCCGTCCGACCACGGCCATGCCGAGCCGGGGGGTCTCCCCGAGGTCGTTGAGGTCGATTCCGGCCTGGGCCTTGGCGAGCATGCGCTCGGCCCTGGCGCGGGCCTCCTCGCTGAGGCTGACGCCGCCGTCCTCGATCTCGATGGCGATGCCGGTCTGCACCTCGACCGCGGTGACATGGACGCGGGTCTGCGGGGGCGAGTAGCGGGTGGCGTTGTCGAGGAGTTCGGCGCAGGCGTGGATGAGGGGTTCGACCGCGGTGCCGACGATGGCGACCTTGGCGATGGAGTGCAGATCGACGCGCTGGTACTCCAGGATCCGGGACATCGCGCCGCGCAGCACGCTGAACAGCGGTACGGGCTTGGGCCACTGGCGTCCCGGGCGGGCCTTGCCGAGTACGGCGATGCTGTCGGCGAGGCGGCCGATCAGCGCGGTGCCGTGGTCGATGCGCAGCAGGTCGTCGAAGACCTCGGGGTTGCGGCCGTGGGCCTCCTCCATCTCGCGCAGCTCGCTGGCCTGCTGGTGCACGATCGACTGCACGCGGCGCGCGATGTTCACGAAGGAGCGCTGCGCGGACTCGCGCATGGCTTCCTCGTCGTCGATGATCTTGAGTACGGAGTAGAGCAGGGAGCGCTGCGCCGTGGGCAGTTCGCGGTAGCGCTCGTCGGCGTCGACGATGTCGCGCATGACCTCCCGGGGCGACTGGCCCTGGCGGAGCCGGTGGATCGTGACCGGCATCAGCTCCTTGCCGAGCCGTACGGTCTCCTCGTCGTGTTCGGCGAGACGCCTCTCCAGGGCGGCGACGCGGTGGGCGTGCTGTGCGCGCAGGGCCGTGACGGTCGCACGGCGGCGGGCCAGCTCGCCGGCGCACCAGGCGACCACACCGGTGGCGGCCACGCCGTACAGCACCAGCGGTATGCGCGCGGCGTCCGGGGCAGCCGCGACGACGACGGCGGTGGCGGCGGCCATCAGGGCGACGGGGAGCGCGAGCGCGCGCACGACGGGCGACGCTTGATCATTCGGGGGTGCTTCAACACGAACCATGTGAGCCCTCTGGCGGTCGATTCAGGTCGGATAATTCGAACAATCGCGGAACAGGGGAACAAGTGCCTGATTACGTATCAACTCGGCGCGCTCCGCGAGAGCTTAGCCCGCCACAAACGACACTTCGGCCTCTTCGCGCAACCTCACGCACAGGCCACACCTTCGGGCATAGACTCGCGCATTTGCACGGAGTGCTTTCGATTCAGCACGAAGCGTGATGTCCCGGGGCATGACGAAGGGGCCGTTCCCGACGGAAACGGCCCCTTTTCGTACAGCGCTGTCGCGCGAGGGTGTGTTACGAAGCGACGTCCGCGGCGAGAAGGCCGAGCAGCTCCTCGACGATCGCGGGCGCCTGGCGCTGGAGCGCGGCGACGTCGATGCCCTCGTCACCGAGGATCGAGAGCAGGGCCCGGTCGCCCACGGCCAGCACGATGACCTGGCCGCCGCCGCAGCGGATGACGACATCGCGCAGCGCGCCGGCGTCCGCCTGCTGCGCCATCCGGGCGCCGAGTCCGAGCGTCGCCGCGGCGAGCGCCGCGATGGCCTCGGGCTGGACGGTGTCGGTGTCGGCGGCCACCAGCAGGCCGTCGGCGGTGGAGAGGACGCTCTCCGACGCTCCCATCACCCGCTCCCGCAGCGAGGCCAGCACCTCGACCAGCGAGCCGAGCGGGACGGGGGACGTGATGGGCGAGTCTGCGTGCATGCTGTGCGCTCCTTGGTGATGATCCGGCCGAGGGTCGTGCCGTGGGGCGTCGTACGCGGCTCCGGACCGGAGGGGGATCACGACCCCCGGGTCATCGGGCCTGGTGAGCTGCTGAAGTCCGGTGAGTGGCTATAAGTCGTCCTGTGGGGCGGGCAGTTCCGGCCCGCGCGCCGTCCGGTCCGGGCTCGCGCCGCGGATCCGCCGGGGCAGCGAGGCGGCCGGCGCCGGCAGCACCGCGACCGGCTGTCCGGCGCGGGCGCGCGGGGCGGTGCTCGGCCGGTCGGTCCTGCGCGGGCGGTCCCACTCGATGAGCCCGAGGCCGTCCATCCTGATCAGATCCGCCATGACACCGAAAAGGCCCCGGCCCAGCGTGAACGCCAGATCGCGGGGGGTGCGGCGGCCGTTGGCGGTGACGAGCAGGGACCGGTAGCGCGACGGCAGCCGGGCGGCCCGGCCGTCGGCGCCCGCGGAGGGCCGGCTCTTCGCCCGCGCCAGCTCGGCCGGCGGGCCCCATTTCCTGGAGACGGCCGCCACCCGGCGCGAGGTCTCCTCCGCCAGGGCGTGTGGCTCGATCCCGCTCCGGCTGAGTACGGTCACCGCCGACTCGCCGACCTCCCACTCGCTGGGTTTGCCCAGGGACAGCGCGAACGCGCCCTCGAAGACCGCCGCGGCGCAGACCAGTTCCAGCTCGGCCTCGCTGATCCGCCCCTGGCCGGCCAGCGCGGCGCCGAGGCCGTCCGTCTCCCGGGTGGCGGTGAGGGCGGCGGCCCAGCCCTCGTCGTCGATACGGCCCGTTTTCAGCAGCGCGGACTCTACGGACGGCGTGCCCGGAGTCTCGATCGCGCCGACCAGTCCGGCCCGCAGATGAATCGTTCCTCCAGGTGCGCCGGACAGCCTCACGGTGCCGCTGAAGTTGTCCTGGCGCAACTGGCGCAGCAGAGCGGGCACATTGCGCGGGTCTCCGGTCGTCATGCCAGCACACCTTCCGCGTGACCGTTCAACTGCCGCAGGGCCAGGGCGAGATTCGTCCGGTCGCGGTCGAGCGAGGCGACGAGGAGCAGCGGGTCCCCGGCGCTCCGCACGGTCTGCACCACGTGGTACCGGCGCGCACTGGTCACGATCACGCTCTCCAACTCGCTTCCGTCCCCGGCCCGTCCCACTTGGTCGGTGATCACGGCTGTCACTTCCGCGGTGTCCACGCCGTCCCCGACCTCCAGCGCGTCTCCGACTGCGCAGTAGGTGAGCCCGGTGACCGCGTCCACCAGGGCGGCTCCGGTGACTCCGGGGGTTTCCAGGAACCGGGAGAGGGACGCTTCCAACGCTGACACGGACACCCCTTCATTTTAAGACAGATTACACAGTAGCCTAGTCTGTAACTTGCGCTTTAGTGACCGATCTTGGCGCTTTCGCCGCTCCGCTGCCGAGATCTCGGCACGACGACCCGCGCCATCAGCTTGAGGAACAGGAACCGCGATGAACCTTGACACCGCACTCAAAGAGGCCATGACCATCGACGGCGCCATCGGGATCGCGGCGGTCGACTACGAGAGCGGCATGTCGCTCGGCATGCTGGGAGGCGGTCAGGGCATCGACCTGGAGATCGCCGCCGCCGGTAACACCGAGGTCGTTCGCGCCAAGGTGCGCACCCTGGCCACGCTGGACATCGATGACGCCATCGAGGACATCCTGATCACCCTCGGCAAGCAGTACCACCTGATCCGCCCGCTCTCCGCCAGCCGCGGCTCGCTCTTCCTCTACCTGGCGCTGGACCGCTCGCGGGCCAACCTGGCGCTGGCCCGGCACAACCTCCGCCGTATCGAGAACGACCTGGAGATCTGACCGCCCGTTCCCGTCGCCCCTCCCTCCGGTGTCCCCTGTGGCTATCGTGACCGGTCACGGACAACGCGGGGAGCGGGGGCGGACGGGTGGGCGACGGGCGGGCCGATTGGCTGCGGGTGCCGGTGGGCACGGACGCGGCGCGCTGGACGACGCGGAGCCGGTGCCGGCTGGTGCTGTTCGTCGTGCACAACGTGACCTCGGCGACCCGGCTGCTCGACGTACTACCGCTGTTCCGGGACGATCTGCGGGTCCAGTCGCTCATCACCTGCACCGGGTCCTCGCCGTTCCGGGCGGGCGTGGCGGAGCTGATGGCCGGAACCGGTGTGCCCGTGCTGCCCTGGGAGCAGGCCCTCGAACTCCCCGCGCACCTGGCGATCTCGGCCAGTTTTGGCGGTCAGCTCCCGCTTCTTGACGCTCCATTGACCGTGCTGTCACACGGAGTTGGCTACAATAAAAGGCTGGCCACACCGGACACCGGACACCGGACACCGGACACCGGTCGCCCTTCGCCCGTCTTCGGTCTGTCGCCCGAGTGGCTGCTCGCGGACGGCTCCCCCGTCGCGGACGCGATGGTGCTCTCGCACCCCGAACAACTGGACCGGCTGCGCGCCGCCTGCCCCGAGGCGGTACCGACCGCCGTGATCGCGGGCGATCCCTGCTTCGACCGGATACGGGCCGCCCTGCCGCACCGCGAGCGTTTCCGCCGCGCGCTCGACGTACGGCCCGGCCAGCGGCTCGTCCTGCTGAACTCGACATGGAACCCGGACGCGCTCTTCGGTGACGGCGGCGCGGACGATGTCCTGCCGTCGCTGCTGCCGCGGCTGACCGCCGAACTGCCGGCCGACGAGTACCGGGTGGCGGCCGTCCTGCACCCCAATATCTGGCACGGTCACGGCCCCGGGCAGATCCGCGCCTGGCTGGACCGGGCCCGGCGTGGCGGATTGGCGCTGGTGGACCCGCTGGAGGGCTGGCGCCAGGCGCTGATCGCGGCCGACGCGGTCATCGGGGACGCGGGCTCGGTCAGTTACTACGCGGCGGCGCTCGGCATCCCCGTACTGATGGGCGCCGAGCCGTCGGACGGTCTCGACGCGGCGTCCCCCGTCGCCGCGTTCGTACGGCAGGCGCCCCGGCTCTCGCCGCACGCCCCGCTACGGGCGCAACTGGACGCCCTGCTGAACGGACCGGTCCCCGCGGCGGATTCGGGTCCGGGACCGGCCGAGCTGGTCTCGTCGGTGCCGGGCGAGGCCGCGGCGCTGCTGCGCCGCCACTTCTACCGGCTCATCGGCATCCCCGAACCTCCGGAGCCCGCGCTGTTCGACCCGCTGCCGCTGCCGCCGTACGAGCGGACCGTCCGGACCGCGCCCCTGCGGGTGGTGACCCGGGCGGTGGCGAACGGCGAGATCGAGGTGAGCCGGTACGCGGACCCCCGCTCGGAGCCGGCGGGCGACGGCGACGCCCACACGGCCGTGCACGAGGACACTCTCGACCCCGGCCGGCTCGCGCTGGCCGATGTCGTCTTCCGCGACGGCGCGGCCGGCGATGTGCGGTTCGGCGGACCCGGGCGGTGGACCGCCGAGATCCTGGCCCGCCATCCGCACTGCTCCGTGGCGGCGTTCCTCACGGACACCGGCACCTGTCTGGCCCGGGTGCGCACCCCCGGCCTGGGCGGTGCGCCGGACGGGGCCGGACCGCTGCTGCGGCTCTCCGGCGGCGCCTGGGCCGCCGACCCCGCCGTCCACGCCTCCGCCCTCCACGCCCATCTGGCCGCCGGCGGAAAGGTGACGGAGCTGACGGCGTCCGGACTGACCGTACGGACCGGCGGACACGTGCACCGGGTCACCGTGACGGTCGCGGAGGCCACCGGAGACGCCGCCGGGGACGCCGCCGGGGACGCCGCGCCCGCCGCGCCGGTCACCCCTCCGGCGCGCTGAGGCAGCGCTCCCGCAACGCCCGCAGCAGGCCGAGATGGTGAGCGGCCCCCTCCTTGTCCAGCGTGACCAGCGCCTCGTCGATCAGCGGCAGCGCACCGGCCGGATCGTCCTCGTCCAGATGGGTCTCCGCCAGGTCGGTCAGTGTCCTGGCCGTGTTGTACGCCTCGCCCGCGGACCGGAAGTACTCCAGCGACTCCGCCAGCCGCGCGCGGGACCCGGCGAAGTCGCCGAGGCCGCGCAGGGCCCGGCCCCGGTGACGTGCCAGCAGGGCGTGGGCGCGCGGCAACTGTTGCGCGCCCACGTCCTCGGGCGCCGTCCGTCCGAGGACGGCCGACGCCGCCTCGAACGACGCGTACGCCTCCGCGAACCGCCACTGGCGCAGCCGCAGCAGCCCCAGCGACTCGACGGCCGACGCCTGTCCGAGTGGATGCCCGGCCGCCTCCTCGGCCCGTGCGGCGGCGGTCAGTTCGGCCTCGGCCTCCTCGTAGCGCCGCAGCTCCATCAGGTCGAGCCCGAGCAGCGAGTGCATCCGCCCCGCCTGCCGAGTGCCGGGGCAGTGGCTCTCGGCCACCCGTGCTCCGGCCCTGAGCGCGGGGAGGAGCGCGTCGTGGTGACCGGCCTTGAGCTGGAGCGGCCAGAGCGCCTGGCAGAGCGAGAAGACCGCGTCCGGATCGCCGGACTCCTCGGCCGCGTGCACCGCCTCGACGAGGTTGCCCAGCTCGGCGGCGAGCGCGCCGAGCGCCTCCCCCGTGCTCCCGTACGGACTCGGCTCTCCCCGCAGCTCGTCGTAGAGCGGACCGATCGTCCAGGCCCCCGGCAGCGCGGCCAGCCGCGCCCGGGCCGCGAAGCGCGCGTACCAGCGCACCGTACGGGCGAGGGCCGCCGCGCAGGCCGCGATCCGGTCCTCCGCGGCCGCGGCCGTCTCGGCGTGCTCACGGACCACCGGACGGTAGGAGTACCGGCCGGCGTCCGTCCGCTCCAGCAGCTGCCGGTCGGCCAGCTCGCCGAGGGACCGGGCCGCCTCGGCCTCCGGTATGCCGAGCGTGCCGGCGACCACCGCGGGAGCCAGCGCGGGCCAGGCCCGCGACGACATCAGCCGGTAGACCCTGGCCACGCCGGGCTCCAGCGCGCGGTAGGCGCTCTCGACGGCGGCACGGACGGGGTCGGTCCCGTACACGGACGGCTCCTCCGGTCGGTGGGCGGCGGGGCGGCCGGCGGCGCCGGGCGACGGACCGTCCGGGTCGGTCAGCCGGGGCACGGCCGCGCGCAGGGCGTACGGCGAGCCGCCGCACCGTGCCAGCACCCGCGGCAGGGTGTCGCGCGCGGCGGCCACGGTCTCCTCCCCCGCCAGATCGGTGAGCAGCCGGCGCGCGTCCTTGTCGGCGAGCGGCCCGACCGGGACCGACAGGGCGTCGAGCCCGGCCAGCGGACGACGGGCGACCACCACGGTGAGGACTCCGGGCGCGGAGGTCAGCAGCGGCAGGACCTGTGCGGAGGAATGGGCGTGGTCGAGCACGACGAGCAGCCGCCGGTCGGCCGCGCAGCGCCGGAACGCGTCCCTGCGGTCGGCCGCGTCCGGAGGGATCGCGTCCTGCTCCATGCCCAGTTGACCGAGGAGGCTCCGCAGCACCACCTGGGTGTCCACCGCCGTGCCCGGCGAGGCGCCGAGCAGATCCGCGTAGAGCTGTCCGTCGGGGAAGAGATCCGCCCTGCGGCAGCCCCAGTGGACAGCGAGCGCGCTCGTCCCGATGCCCTCCGGTCCGTGGACCAGTGCGACCCGGGGCCGTCCGTCCGCCTTCCGCCGGGCCTCCCGGTCGAGCTGCCGCATGGCGGTCCTGCGGTCCGTGAAGAAGCGGACGGACGGGGGCAGCGACGGTATGGAATCGGCGCGCGCCGGCCCGGGTGCCGTACGGGCGAACGCCGCCCAGGCGCGGGCCAGCGCCGGATCCCGCAGCACGCCCTCGTGGACCAGCCGCGCCACGGCCGACAGCTCGGCGGGACCGGTGGGCGCGGCCACCTCGCGCCCGGCGATGCGCCGCACCAGGCCGCCGGCCGATTCCCAGGCCCACTTGCCCGCCTCATTGGCCATCCCCGCGCCCACCGCGCCCAGCACCGCGGTGATCGCCGCCAGCGACATGGGATCCAGCATGCTCCGCTCCCCCCGCTCCCCCGCACCCCGGTCCGGCGCACGGCCCCCGAGAAGGCCGCGCGCCACGTATCGGGATCAACCGTAATCGGGATCAGCGCCAGGTGGGAGGGGGTTGGCGATTACTCGCCGCTTCCCGCAACGGCGGTTGGAGCGGCCCCCGTTCGGGAACGCCGATTCTTCCGATCATGTACGGAGAGCGGCCGGTCCCGGACCCGGCAGGCAGAAAGTACTGAGCGGTATCAGGCGGAAGAGGCCGTACCCGCTGATACTGACTCCATGACCCGACACGGAGAGCTGGGCACGGCCCTGCACCGCTGGCGTGACCGGATCCCCACGGCCGAGGCCGGACCGCCCGCCGACGAGTCGCGCGAGTCCGGGGAACGTGAGTCCGGGGAACGTGAGTCCGCGGAAGCCGGTGGGACCTGTGGGGCCGACGGGACCACCGGCGCCTGCGGAGCCGACCGGGCCATGGGGCTGCGGCTGACCGAGCTGGCCCGGCTGACCGGCCTGTCCGTGGACTATCTCGGCCGGCTGGAGGAGGGCCGCGCCACCTCCCCTTCGGCCCAGGTCCTCGCCTCGCTGGCGCGTGCCCTGCGGCTCTCCGAGGAGGAGCGCCGGCATCTCTTCCTGCTCGCCGGGCAGTCCCCGCCCGCGCTGGGGCGGGTCTCGGAGCTGGTTCCGCCCAGTGTGCGGCGGCTGCTCGGGCGGCTCGGCGGGACACCTGTCGGCGTCTACGACGCCTCCTGGAACCTGCTCACCTGGAATCCGCTGTGGGCGGCCCTCGTCGGTGATCCGTCCGAGATCTCGGCGCGCGGCCGCAACGCGGCCTGGCAGCACTTCACCGGCCAGCCCAGCCGGGTCACCCACACCCCGGAGCAGGAGGCGGGCTTCGAGGCGGCGCTCGTCGCGGATCTGCGGGCCGCGACAGTGCACTACCCGACCGATGTACGGCTGCGCTTCCTCATCGGGGAACTGCGGCGCGCGAGCGCCCGGTTCGCGGCGCTGTGGAACTCCCGTATCGCCGGTTCGCACGCCACCGGGGTCAGCACCGTCCTGCATCCGGACGTCGGGCCGCTGACGGTCGACCGGGACACCTTCACCGTGCCGGGCTGCGATCTGCGGATCTCCGCGTACTCGGCGGCTCCTGGCACCGAGGCGGCGGAGAAGCTGCGGCTGCTCGATGTGATCGGCACCGACATCATGTCCGCCCCCGCGGCCCCACCCGCCCCGTTCGCCGAACACGCCGAACACGCCGAACACGCCGAACACGCGGAGCAGGTGCAGCACGCCGAGCACGCACCCGCGACGGAGTGAGCGCGCGATAGGCACGAGGTGAGCACGGAAGCGCCGAACCACCCGATCGGGTGCCGGGCGCGCGCTCGCCATTGACCGGCCCCGCGGGACGGGGATACCTCCGGTCGGCCCACGCGAGGGGCGCGGAACGCCGTCCGTTCCTACCGTGGCGGAATGATCACCAGATCCGTGACGCGCTCCGCGCTCTCCGGCACCGTGGCCCTCACCACCGGCCTGCTGGTCCTCCTGCCCGTGGCCGCGCCGGCCGCCGCGGACTCCGGGAGCGATCCGGTCGTACGGGCGCCCGGCCTGCCCGGCGCCCCCGCGGTGGCGGTGGCGGGCACCACCGCCTTCTCGGCACCGCCGGCCCCTCCCGCCCCGGCAGCCCCCGCCGCTCCCGCGGACAACTCGCTGCTCCACCGCTCCGGAACCCAGGTACGGCCCGCGCGCGGCACCCCGCCGCCGAGCGAGGTGTCCGCACTGTCCTGGCTGATCGCCGACGCCCGTACGGGTGAGGTGCTCGCCGCCAGGAACGCGCATCTCAAGCTGCCCCCTGCCAGCACCCTCAAGACACTCTTCGCGATCACCGCCCTGCCCCGGCTGCCCGAACACGCCCGGCACACGGTCACCGAGGAGGAACTCGCCGACATCGGTCCCGGCAGCAGCCTGGTGGGGATCGTGCCGGGCGAGTCGTACGAGGTGGCGGACCTGTGGCGGGGAGTCTTCCTCAGCTCCGGCAATGACGCGGTCCGCGCGCTCGCCGAGATGAACGGCGGCTGGGACGCGACGGTCACCCAGATGAGCGCGAAGGCGAAGCTGCTGGGGGCGCTCGACACCCATGTCGTCTCGCCGGACGGCTACGACGCGCCGGACCAGGTCACCTCGGCGTACGACCTGGCGGTCTTCGGCCGTACGGGGCTGGCCTCCCCGGAGTTCGTACGGTACAGCTCGACGGTCGACGCCCAGTTCCCCGCGGACGGCGGCGGCAGCTTCGGCATCGTCAACACCAACCGGCTGCTGAGCGGCGCGGACGGAGTCGCTCCGTATCCGGGGCTGATCGGCGTCAAGAACGGCTACACCTCCGGGGCGGGCAACACCCTGATCGCCGCGGCCAAGCGCGGCGACCGCACGCTGCTGGTGACGGTGATGAACCCGCAGTGGGGCGGCGGGTACGAGGTCTACGAGGAGGCCAGGTCGCTGCTGGACTGGGGTTTCGAGTCCGGGAAGGGGGTCACGCCGGTGGGTTCGCTCCAGCCGCCCACCCCGCCGCTGCCACCGCTGCCGCCCGTGCGGCCCGGCGAGGAGGACCCTCAGGGCCTGGCGAAGAGCCCGGTCCTGAAGGCGCTGCGGGCCGCGCCCGCCGGAACGGCTGAGCCGGCGGGCCGGGGGCGGGCTGCGGAGTCCGCCGTGCACGCCTCCTCGGCCGCCGCGGAAAAGGCGGACTCCCGGTCCGGGTACGTGTTTCCGGTGGTCCTCATCGGCGGCGCCTGTCTCGCGGCGGTCGCGCTGGCGGTCGTACGCAGGTCACGGCGGCGCCGGGCGGAGACCGGGTGACGGGCTACCAGTGGGCGGGGCGGGTCAGGCCCGGCGGCAGGGCGGTCGCCGCGTCGCCCTTCGCCGCGTTCACCTGCGTCTGCGCCAGGAAAATACTCCCGGTCAGATCGGCTCCGCGCAGATCCGCGTCCCTGAGGTCCGCCCCGATCAGGTCGGTCTGCCGCAGATCCGCGCCGCGCAGGTCCGCCGCGATCAGATACGCCCCGCGCAGATCGGCGCCGCGCAGGTCAGCGCCCTTCAGCTTCGCCCCGAAGAGGTCGGCGCCCCGGCGGTTCGTCTTCCTGCCGCGCGCCCGGGGGACCTGTGCCCGTACCAGCTCGCTCGTCCGCAGCAGGAGGGGGTTGACGGCCGCGCGCCGGGCGGCGACGTCCAGCTCCAGCAGCGCCTCGGGGTCCGTCAGGGTCAGCCGTTCGGTCGTGTCGAGGGCGCGGCGGATCTCCGGGTGCAGGGAGCGCGCCGGTTCCAGGGTCAGGGCCTCGCGCAGATAGCTGAGCAGTTCGTGGAGCTGGCGCATCACCGGGAGGACGGCGAACATCTGCTCGGCGGTCTCCGGGGCCTCCCGCCAGTCCCGGCCGCCGAAGGTGACCTGGGAGATCTTCTGCCCGGCACCGAAGCAGTCGTACACCGTGCATCCCCGGAAGCCGCGCTGCCGCAGGGTGGTGTGGATGCCGCAGCGGAAGTCGGTGCGCAGATTGCCGCAGGGGTCGCCCGCCTTCTTGTCGACCGGGAAGTCCGCCGAGACCGAGAAGGTCAGCGCGACGCAGCACAGCCCGAAGCAGTTCTCGCAGTCGGCGCGCAGGTCGGCGGCGGACGTGTCGGGCAAGGGACTCTCCTCGGTGGGGCGGGGGTCGAGCCTACCCTCCGCCGCCCACCGGCCGTCTTCTCCGCTCCCGCCGGTCAGCGCTTCGCGTGCCGCGCCGCCATCGCGCGCCCGGCCCGCTCCGCGAGCCCGTCGGCGCCGCAGCTCTCGGCCAGTTCCAGCCCGCAGGCCAGTTCGGCGGGGAAGCCCGCGGCGATCCCGTACTCGACGCGCGCGACGGCCAGTTCGTAGCGGGACGGCGACGCTTCGAGGTGGGCGACGGCCTGGGCCAGCAGGTCGGTCCTGGCCGGGCCCTCCTTCAGGGAGGCCGCGCAGCACAGCGCGACCCCGATGGCGGTGTGTGTGCCGAACCGTTCGGCGCGGTCCCGGGCGTACGAGGCGAGCTGGGCGGCGCGCCTCGGGTCGTCGTCCGCCACGGCGCGCGCGAGGTCGAGGGCCCAGGGCGCCATGACGGTGTTGTGCCTGCCGCGGGCGGTCAACGCCTCACCGGCCGCCTCAAGTTCGGCGATGGCCTCGGTCTTCCGGCCGAGCGCGAGCAGCAGCCGGCCACGTACTGACGGTGCGTCAGGGATGACGATGGAGGAGGAGTACGGGGTGGCGAACGCGTAGCGGTCGGCCGCTTTCCGCGCCTCCTCGACATGGCCGCGCGCGAGCAGGGTGTCGATGAGCATGCACGCCGCGTCCCAGTGCATCGGCAGGCCGTTGCCGACCCGGTCGGCCAGCCGCAGGCTCTCGCGCAGATACATCTCGGCGTCCGCGAGCCGGCCGCGCCTGCGCTGGACGTATCCGGCGAGCGCGTGGGCGAAGGCCAGATGGCCGCCGCTCCAGCCGGAGATCTCGAACGCGCGCAGCGCCTCGGTGAACAGGGTCTCGGCGCGGTCGAGCCGGTCGGCGAAGGCGTAGGAGAGACCGAGCAGGGCCGGGGGTTCGAAGCCCCATACGGTGTCGGCCCAGCCGACGCCCGGCGGCAGTCCGCCGTCGGACAGGGCCCGTTCGGCGATCTGGACGATCTCCTCGGCGCTCTCGCCCCGGGCCGTACCGTCGAAGGCGCGCAGCATCAGCAGGACACGTTCGGTGCTGTCGCGGCCGGTGAGCCCGCTCGCCGTACGGGCCAGCCTGCGCGAGCGGTCCGGGCCGTCGTCCTCGATGGCCTGGACGCCCTCCCACAGGAAGTGCGCGGCCTGGAGCCGCATCCGGGCGGGTCCTTCGGGGGCTCTGGCGACCTCGGTCGCCACCACGTGGGCGGCGTCGCCGGTCTGGTTGTTGTGGGTGAGCGCCTGGGCGAGCCGGAACACCACGTCCACCCGGAGCGGGTCGTCCAGCTGCTGGGTGTCGAGCGCGGCGCGCAGATGGCTCACGGTGGTGGCGGGTGAGGTGAGCAGGGTCGCGCAGCCGAGTTCGTACAGCAGGAGGGTGCGTACGGAGGCCAACGGCGGTTCCAGCAGGGCGCGTTCGAGGCAGCGGCGGGCGGCGTCCGGCGCGCCCACGGCCAGGTGCTCGGCGGCGGCCTCGCGCAGTTGCTCGACGAGTTCGGGGTCGCCGTCGGGGTGGACCTCAAGGAGGTGCGGGGCCGCCGCGGCGGCTCCCCGGCCGCTGCGCGAGACCGCCCAGGCGGCCAGGCCGTGCATGGCGGTGCGCACCGCGGGCGGGATCGCCCGGTAGACGGCGCCGGCGATCAGCGGGTGGACGAACTCCAGCGGGTCGGTGCCCACGAGGATCCGCGCGGTGCGCAGCCGTTCGGCGCACTCGGCGGCCTCCTCGTGGCTCATGCCGGCCAGTGAGACCGCCAGATCGAGGGAGATGTCGGTGCCGAGGACGGCGGCGGCCCAGGCGAACCGGGTGGTGGCGGGGCCGAGTTCCTCCAGCCGGGTGATCAGACCGGAGCCGCGCGCCGAGGCGCCCAGGACCCGCAGCTCGCTCGCGTGCTCGTCGACGGGGCTCAGTCCGCTCTCGCGCACCTTGGCGAGCAGTTCGACGGTCTCGTACGCGTTGCCGCCGGTGACGGCCCACACCTCGCGGCAGAACGATCCGTCGGCGCCGTCGCCGAGCGCGGTCCTGGTGAGGTCCGCGGTGGCCTCGGCGGTCAGTTCCCGCAGGGTGACCAGCAGCCTGGCACAGGCGCCGAGCGTACGGAGGTACTCCTCGGTCTCGCCGACGGCCTCCTCCGTGCGGTACGCGACGACCACGAGGACGGGCAGTCCGCGGCCGGGGCGCCGGGAGAACGAGGCCAGCCAGGAGAGGGTTTCGAGGTCGGACCACTGCGCGTCGTCCACCAGGAGCAGCAGCGGGCCGTGCGCTCCGGCGAGCCGCTCGACCATGGCGTCGAGCCCGTCCCGTACCCCTTGCGGATCGGCGTGCTGCTCGCCGGGCGGCGCGATACCGAGCGCGGGCGCGACGATCTCGTACCGGTCGCCGAGCAACTCCCGTGCGTCCGGGGCCGGCAGTCCGGCCAACAGCGGGCCACCGGAGGGCGATTCGGCGGACGGCGGACCTGCCGGCAGTGGGCCCGCCGACAGGGCGGAGCGGAACAGCTGCTGGACGAGGTCGAAGGGCCCGGGTGTGACGGCCTCGGCGCCCCGGGCCGACCACACCACGCAGCGCCCCGCCGCCAGCAGCCGTACCTCGCTGAGCAGCGCCGTCTTGCCGAGCCCGGCGGCGCCGCGGTAGACGAGCAGCCCACCCGCCGGTTCGGATCCGCACAGCGCGTCCACGGCGTGTGCCGCCGCGGCCAGTTCGGGTTCACGCTCCAGCAACGGGAGGGTGACCGTACGTTCCGGCCGGTACACCGGCATCCCCTCCCCTCTCGGATGACTCATCGCTTCTCACGGTTCACGTACAGTGTTTGGGCCTGATGCCGAGCGTAGTCCCGGGACCCGCCGGGCGGACCCGATTCCACACGAATTCGACCGTTCGACTGTGCGCGGGGGCGCGGCATAGTAAGGGCGTACGGGGTGGCGCGGCCCGGCCGGGTTCACGCCCGTACCGCTCTGGGCCTCGGCGGGCCGGCGGTCCCGGCGGTCCCGGCCGTCCCCGCGGCCAGTTCGGACGCGGCGAGGACGACCGCGAACTGGTGCTCGGCCTGGTCCCTGACCGGGATCCAGCGGGCGCGGCAGTCTGCTTCGAACGCCTGGCAGCGTTCGGTGAGGAAGCGGTCCACGGCGGTGCGCACGTCGTGCGCCACGGCATCGTCCCCGCTCGTCCCTCCGTCGGCGAGCGCCTGGTGCATCAGTCCGGCGGACCGGACCATGAGCCGTCGGGCGGCTATCCGCAGGGTCATGACCCGCGCCCGGTTCATGGGCCGGGGTTGCCCGCCGCCCGCCGGGGCCGGGCCGCGTACGGCCTCGGAGGCCCACTCGTCCGCCAGTCCCGGCGAGACGCCGAGGTACTCGTCGACCGGCGCGAGCAGGGGCCCGGCCGTCGCGGGCAGCCCCGCCCTGACCTGCTCCAGCAGGCCGGACAGCAGCCGCGCGTCGCCCCGGAGGGTACGGCCGATGGTGTCCAGCGCGCCGTTCGGGTCGGGGTGCGGCGACGCGTCGCCGACGGCGTCCACGGCCCACATCGGCGCCTCGACGACCGCGGTGACCGTGCCGTACCGGTTCGGGTGGAACCAGGTGGAGGTGGCGGTGGCCGAGGGCAGCGAGGAGAACTGGTCGGTCTCCTCCGGCCGCGGCATGTCGAAGACGCCGGGCCCCGGACTCGGCCAGAAGAAGGCGTCGTACGGCCCCAGTTCGACGGGTATCCCGAGGCCGTCGGCGGACCGGACCAGCGGTCCCGAGAGTCCGGGCAGTTTGCGGGTCAGCTGGACGAAGCCACCGCCGACGTCGGTGCTGTGCAGCGAACACTGGAGATACGGCCGGAGTTCGTCCTGGATGTCGAGCAGCGCGCGGGTCTCCGGCATGGGTTCAGCCCCGGGTGCGGTGGGCAGCCACTCGGGCTGCGCCGCGAAGCCGGGGCGGAAGAAGTTCCGGAAGTGGTGTTCCATGGTCATCGGCCCTTTGAGCCAGCGCTCGTTGCGACGGGCCCCGTCGGGGTCCAGGGAGAGCAGAAAGTGCCAGGCCGTGTCCGCGGGTCCGCTCGGCGGCCGGTCCGCCCCGGCCAGATGGCGGGCCGTCCGCAGCACGGCGACCCCGCCGGCCGGCTCATTGGCGTGCGGCCCCGCCACCACCAGCACATGCCGGTCCCCCCGGCCGACGGAGAGCAGCCGGATCGGCTCCCCCGCCCGCGAGGACCCGATCCGCCGCAGCGTCACCCGCTCCGGATACGCGGAGACCAGCGCCTCGGCCCGGAGGGTCAGTTCGTCGACGTCGAGATAGCGCCCCGGCACAACAGCTCTCAGCCCCCGGTCGAACCACTGCCGCACGCACGCACCCCGCGCACCTGACACCGGATCGCCGTCGCCCCCGCCTTCGGCACGGAGCGCGCGATCCTGTCGCTTTCGGCTGTTCCCCGCATGGGCAGCTCCCTCGACATCGCGTGACCCGGCCAACGCGTTACGTAACCACCGCGATGGTCCGCCACGGACCGCCGTCACGTCAACACTCCCGTGACTCCTGTGGCTTCGAGCCGGGAGTTCACGGGCTTCCGTGTGCGCGTCGTTGACGCGGAGCCCCAACACCCCTACGGTCGCGTCCCGTTCGCCATCACGTGCGTCATCCGAAATACCGAACAATGAGGTGAGGTATGGGACGACCGGGACGATCAGAACGAGCGGGGCGATCCGCGCCCAGCCGCCGGCACGCGCTCACGGGAATGGGCGCGGTGGTGGCCGCCGGCGCGCTCGCCACGGCGACCGCGGCCACCGCCGGCTGCGCCGCGCCCTCGGGAGCCACCGCAGGGAAGACCCGGCTGCGCTACTGGCATCTCTTCGGCGGCGGCGACGGCGTGACGATGACCGGCATGGTCGACGCCTTCGCCGCAGCGCACCCGGACATCGGCCTGGAGGCCACCCAGCTCGCGTGGGGCAGCCCGTACTACACGAAGCTCGGCATGGCGGGGGCCGGCGGGCGGGCGCCCGAGGTCGCCGTGCTCCATCTGGCCCGGCTCGCGGGCTTCGCGCCCGGCCGGCTGCTCGACCCGTTCGACCTCGGCCTGCTCGCCGAACACGGCATCACCCCCGACCGGTTCCCGCCGGACATCTGGCGGCGCGGGCAGGTCGACGGCAAGCAGTACGCGATCCCCCTCGACACCCATCCGATGGTGCTCTACTACAACCTCGACGTCTGTGCGAAGGCCGGGCTGCTCGGCGCCGACGGAAAGCTCAAACCCCTCCACGGCGCGGCGGAGTTCATCGCCGCGCTGCGGACGGCCCGCGAACACACCGGCGTACCGGCGCTCACCACCGAGACCATCGGCCCGGACGCCGCCACCCCCTGGCGGCTCTTCGCGACCTTCTACTCGCAGACCGGCGGCGATGTGCTCTCCGAGGACGGGAAGCGCCTCGCCCTCGACGACACCAAGGCCCTGAAGGTCCTCGACTTCATGGCGCGGCTCGCCGAGGAGGGCCTGATGGTCCGCCGCGCCGACTACCCGGGCTCCATCGGGGTGTTCAACGACGGCAGGACCGCCTTCCACCTCAACGGCGAGTGGGAGGTGACCACGTTCAAGACGTCCGGGCTGCCGTTCTCCATGACGCGGGTGCCCGCGCTCTTCGGGCGCCCCACCGTCCAGGCCGACTGCCACTCCTTCGTCCTGCCCCACCAGCAGGGCCGCTCGGGCGCGTCGAACCGGGCGGCGCACACGTTCACCGCCTGGATGCTGAAGCACTCGGCGGACTGGGCGGAGGGCGGTCATGTGCCCGCGTATCTGCCCACCCTCGGGGACCCGGCGTATCTGCGGCTCACCCCGCAGTCCGCGTACCGCTCCGTCATCAGCGATGTCGTCCTCGACCGGCCGGCCTGGTTCGCGGGTTCGGCCTCCGTCATGTGGATCGAGCTGGGGGCGGTGTTCTCCGGGGTGCTCACCGGCTCCCGTACGCCCCGGAACGCGCTGCGCGAGGCCAAGGCGCGGCTGCGCAAGCTGCTCGACACCCCGGACCCGCTCGGCGGTACGGGGAGCAGCAGTGCGGGGAGCAGCGGTACGGGGAGTACGGGGGGCTCCGTATGAGCTCCCCCGCCACCGGGCCCGTGGGAATCCGCCGCAGGTGGACCGAGCACGGACTCGTGTTCATCGCCCCCTTCCTGATCACCTACTCCCTCTTCCTGCTGTGGCCGCTGCTCTCCGGCGTCAGGATGAGCCTGCGCAGCGACAACATCACCGGTTCCGGCGGCGAGTTCGTCGGTCTGGACAACTACGCGGAGGCGCTGCGGGACCCCGGTGTCTGGTCGTCGATGGGCAACACCGTCTGGTTCACCGTCCTGTCCACGGTCCCGCTGGTGGTGTGCGGGCTGGTCCTCGCCCTGCTGTCGCACCATCTCCGCGTCGTCGAGTGGCTCTGGCGCCTCGCCTGGTTCGCGCCGTTCCTGCTGCCGTCGGGGGTGGTGGGGCTGCTCTTCCTCTGGGTGATCTACCCGTCGGACTTCGGCTTCGCGGACCAGGTGCTCGCCTCCGCCGGCCTGCACCCCGGCATCGGCTGGCTCACCGACGAGCGGTACGCGATGCTGTCGGTCGTCCTCACCACCGTGTGGTGGACGGTCGGCTTCAACTTCCTGCTGTATCTCGCGGCGCTCCAGTCCATCCCGCGGTACGTGTACGAGGCGGCGGAGCTGGACGGCGCGAGCGGGCGGCAGCGGCTGTGGCACATCACCCTGCCGTTGCTGCGCCGGACGACCGGGGTGGTGGTCGTGCTCCAGGTCCTGGCGTCGCTCAAGATCTTCGATCAGGTGTACATCATGACGGGCGGCGGGCCCGACGACTCCACCCGTCCCGTCCTCCAGTACGTCTACCAGGCGGGCTTCACCGGTTACCGCATCGGCTACGCCTCCGCCGTCTCGTATCTCTTCTTCGCCCTGATCGTGATCGTCTCCCTGGTGCAGCTGCGGCTGTCCCGCCGCCGTGGTGAGGAGTCCGGATGAGTGCCGTCGCCGACGAGGGACGCCGGGCCCGCTGGACCCCCGGCCGGTTCGCCCTGCTCGCGGGGGCGGTGCTGCTCGCCGCGGTGTGGGTGGCGCCGCTCGCCTGGGCGGTGGCGACCTCGCTCAAGCCGGAGGCGGAGGCGACCCGTACGCCACTGCGCTGGATCGGCTCCACCGTCACCCTGCGGGCGTACCGGCAGGTGTGGGAGGCCGGGGACATCGGGCGCTGGATGTTCAACACCGCGTACATCTCGGTGATGACGACCCTGCTGACCGTCGTGTTCTGCGCGATGGCGGCGTACGGTTTCGCGCGCACCGACTTCCGGGGCAGGAAGGTGCTGTACGGAGTGGTCCTGGCCGGGATCATGGTGCCGCCGCAGGTGCTGATGGCGCCGCTCTTCGCGGAGATGGTGAGCCTGGGGCTGGTGGACACCTACTGGGGCGTGATCCTGCCGCAGGTCGCGGTGCCCGCGATGGTGTTCATCCTGGTGAAGTTCTTCGACGGGGTGCCGCGCGAGCTGGAGGAGGCGGCGTTCGTGGACGGCGCGGGGCGCTGGCGGGTCTTCTGGACAATCGTGATGCCGCTGTCGCGTCCGGTGCTCGCCGCGGTCGCGATCTTCACGTTCATCTCGACGTGGAACAACTTCCTCTGGCCGTTCCTCGTGACGACCGACCCGAACGGGATGACACTGCCCGTGGGGCTCGTCAACGTCCAGTCCTCGTACGGTCTGCGGTACGCGCAGATGATGGCGTCCGTGGTCATCGCGGGGCTGCCGCTGCTGGTGGTTTTCGTCCTCTTCCAGCGGCAGATCGTCCGGGGCGTGGCACGGACGGGGCTGTCCGGGCAGTGAGCGGACCGGCGGGCCGGTCAACAGTTCCGGAAGAGTTGTCAAGCGGCTCTGCCCCCGCGCGAGTTGCTGTGGCAGACTGCCCGGCATGGCGCTGGCACACGGTGGTGGGGTGTGAGCGAGCCCCGGTCCGCCCCGACGATCGGTCAGCTCGTCCTGGGACGGCAGTTGCGGTCACTGCGCGAGAAGTCGGGGCTCAGCCGGGAGCAGGCGGGCAGGCTGCTGCGGGTCACCGCGGCCACCGTCCGCCGGATGGAGATGGCCGAGGTCGCGCTCAAGATCCCGTACGTACAGCTGCTGCTGCCCGCCTACGGGCTGGACGCCGAGGAGACCGAGGTCTTCCTGCGGCTGGCGGACGAGGCGAACAAGCCCGGCTGGTGGCAGCGGTTCCACGATGTCCTGCCCGACTGGTTCAGCGGCTATGTCAGCCTTGAGGAGGCGGCCAGGACCATTCGCGCGTACGAGCCGCACTTCGTGCCGGGGCTGCTCCAGACCGAGGAGTACGCGCGCCACGTGCTGACCTCGGGTTCCATCGGCCGTACGGTCGACCGCGACCGGGTGGAGCGCCATATCGCCCTGCGGCTGGAGCGGCAGGCACTGCTGGAGCGGCCGGACACGCCGGCCTTCTGGGCGGTGCTGGACGAGACGGTGCTGCGCAGGGCCGTGGGGTCGCCGGCGGTGATGCGGGCGCAGCTGGACCGGCTGCTGGAGGTGATCGAGATGCCGCGGGTGACGCTCCAGATCGCCACGTTCGCCCGGGGGCCGCATCCCGGCACGTACAGTCCGTTCGTGCTCTTCCGGTTCGACATCCCGGAGGTGCGCGACATGGTGTACATCGAGTATCTGACCGGTGCGCTCTATCTCGACGAGGAGAGCGAGGTCCTGGCGCACATGCAGGCGATGGACCGGATGGTGACGCACGCGGAGCCCGCGACGCGCACGAAGGAGCTGCTCGCCGGGTTCCGGGCGGAGCTGGACCGCTGACACGGCGGCAGGCGCGCCCGTCCGTCGTGGGTGCGCCTGCCGCCGTGTGCGGGTGTGAGTGTGTGCGTGCGTGGTGTTTTACGGGGTGGTGATCCCGTGGTCCGCGAGGAGCCGGTCGATCGTGGCGAGTTCCTCCTCGGCGAGGGCCGCCGACTCCAGCACCACGAGGTTCTGGTCGAGCTGCTCGACGCCGCTCGCGCCGATCAGGACCGAGGTGACGCGCGGGTCGCGCAGCACCCAGGCCAGCGCGAGCTGGGCCAGGGTCTGGCCGCGCTCGCCCGCGAGCTTGTTGAGGGCGTGCAGCAGGGCGACCTTCTCGTCGCTGAGCGCGTCCCGCTTCAGGAAGTGGCCCACGGCCATCCGCGAGTCGGCCGGCACCCCGTTGAGGTAGCGGTCGGTCAGCTGTCCCTGCGCGAGCGGCGAGAACGCGATGACTCCGGCGCCGACCTCGTCGGACGCGGCGATCAGCCCGCTGCGCTCGATGGTGCGGTCCAGGATGTTGTACGCGTGCTGGTTGATCAGCAGGGGGGTGCCGAGGTCCTTGAGGATCTCCGCGCCGCGCCGCATCTGGTCCGTCGGGTAGTTGGACAGTCCCACGTACAGCGCCTTGCCCTGCTGTACGGCGGAGGCCAGCGCGCCCATGGTCTCTTCGAGCGGGGTCTCGGGGTCGAACCGGTGGGAGTAGTAGAGGTCGACGTAGTCGAGCCCCATCCGCTCCAGCGACTGGTCGAGGCTGGCCAGCACGTGCTTGCGCGAGCCGAATTCGCCGTACGGGCCCGGCCACATGTCGTAGCCCGCCTTGGACGAGATGAAGAGCTCGTCGCGGTACGGCCGGAAGTCCTGGGCGTAGAGCGTGCCGAAGTTCGCCTCGGCGCTGCCGTAGGGCGGGCCGTAGTTGTTGGCGAGGTCGAGGTGGGTGACGCCCCGGTCGAACGCGCGGCGCAGTACCGCGCGCTGCTTCTCCAGCGGCGCGGTGTCACCGAAGTTGTGCCACAGCCCCAGCGAGACCTTGGGCAGCTTGACCCCGCTGTGACCGCTGCGCTGGAAGCGCATGCCGTCGTAGCGGTCGGCGGCGGCGAGGTAGGGCGGTTGTTTCAACGAACTCTCCTGTGACATGGCCGAGGCCGGGAAGGGTGCCGGGACGGCTCCGTACGGACGGCAAACCGGTCGCCGTAGACGCTACACACGCGCGGCACCGATGGGAACGCCAAACAAGTTCCGAAACTTTCCGACAGATTCCAACATGCCTCACCCCTTCGCGCGGCGGTGGGCCGCCACCCGCTCCCGGGTCGCGCACCGCCGGGAGCAGTAGCGGCGTGGGGGACCGCCACCCTGGGTGAGCAGGACGTTCGGGCAGGCCGGGGAGGCACAGAGGCCGCCGGGCGGTCGCTGATCGTCCCAGAGGAGGACGGTCAGGGCGAGGCAGGACGAGGCGAGGAACCACTCGCCCCAGGGCGCGTCGTCGTCGCTGTCGAGATGGGGGTGCCAGGGGGTGGTGGCGCCGTGCGAGGTGAGGCGCGGTGTGCCGGATCCGCGCGCCAGCAGCCGGTTGAGGGCGGTGGCCGCGCCGTCCACACCCTGCGCCGCGAAGACCTCGCGCAGCAGCAGGGCGGCGGTCCGCAGGTCACCGAGGTCGTCGGGGGTGAGGTCGAGGGCGCCGGTCTCGCCGTGCGCGCGCAGGATGCCCGCGACGTCGTCCGGGTCGGGGTGTTCGGCGGACAGGGCGTTGACGAGGGCGACGGTCCGCCGGGCGGTGGCCCGGACGGAGTGCCGGGTGGACCAGTCGTCGTCGCGGGAGGGCTCCATGCGGGCACCGTAACGCATGTGAATGGGTTTTGCGTTACTCACGTAACGTGATGTGGATGAGAAAGCGTTACGCGCTGAGGGTCTACACGGCGGGGGCGGCGGTGGCCCGTACCGGCGACGAGATGTCGGGGCCCGCGCTGCTGCTGGCGGGCCTGGCCCTCACCGGTTCCACCGCGACCGCCTCGTCGCTGCTCGCGGCCGTGCTGGTCTCGGCGGCGGCCGGCGGGCCCGTCCTCGGGGTGCTGCTGGACCGGTCGGCGGCGCCGGGGCGGCTGCTGGCGGGGGCGCTCGCCGGTTACGCGGCGGCGCTCGTCGCCGTCCTGCTCTGTCTGGGCCGCGCGCCGGTCGCCGTCGCGCTGCTGATCGCCGTACCTGCCGGGCTGCTGGGTCCTGCCCTGTCCGGCGGCTGGACCGCGCAACTGCCGCGTGTCGTGCCGTCGGCCGGGGCGCTGCCGCGCGCCACCGCGGTGGACGCGATGACCTTCAACGTCGCGAGTCTGGCGGGCCCGGCGCTGGCCGGTCTGGTCGCCGGGCGGTACGGCGCGGAGGCGGGCGTGCTGACGGCCGCCGCGCTGATCTGTCTGGCGCTGCCGTCGGCGCTGGCGCTGCCGCGCGCGCTTCCGGCCGCCCCTTCGGAGCGTTCGGGTGGCTCGGCCGCCGGTGATCTGGCCGCCGGTTTCCGCGTCATCGTCCGCAACAGACCGCTCGCCCGCTCCACGCTCACCTCGGTGATCTCCGCCGCCGGCGCCGGCGCGCTCGTCGTGTGCGCTCCGCCGCTCGCCGCGCGGGACCTCGGCTCGGCCGACCGGGGCGCGCTGCTGCTCGCCGGGATCGCCGCCGCCTCGCTCGCGGCCAACGCCGCGCTCGCGCGCCTGCCCCGGCAGCCGCGCCCCGACACCGTCCTGTGGTGCGGGGCCCTGGTGTCGGCGCCGGCGTTCCTGCTCGCTGCGGCCGGCGGGCCCGTACTCCTCGCCGTCGCGGTGGTGATCGCCGGAATCGGTGAAGGTCCGCGGCTCACCGCCCTGTTCGCGGTACGGCACCGGGAGGCCCCGGAGCGGCTGCGCGGCCGGATCTTCACCACCGGGGCGAGCCTGAAGATCACCGGGTTCGCGGTGGGCGCGGCGCTGGCGGGACCGCTCGCCGAGCGGTCCCTGTCCGCCGCCCTGCTCGCCGCCGCCCTGTGCGAACTGCTGGCCGTCGCCGCGTACGGAGCACTTCACGGGCCCGGTTACCCCGAATGCCGGTCCACCGGTACTGGATCGCCCGCGCAGCGCGCAGAGTCGGAGCATGACACGAGCAAGGATCCTGATCGTCGGCGGCGGCTTCGCCGGAGTTGAGTGTGCCCGCCGCCTGGAACGCGCGCTGTCGCCGGGCGAGGCCCGGATCGCCCTCGTGGCGCCCTTCAGCTACCAGCTCTATCTGCCGCTGCTGCCGCAGGTGGCCTCCGGTGTGCTCACCCCGCAGTCCGTGGCCGTCTCCCTGCGCCGGGAGCTGCACCACACCCGGGTCATTCCCGGCGGCTCCATCGGCATCGACACCAAGGCCAAGGTGTGTGTCGTCCGGAAGATCACGGACGAGATCGTCGACGAACCGTACGACCACCTCGTCCTCGCGCCAGGCAGTGTCACCCGTACGTTCGACATCCCGGGCCTGACCGAGCACGCCCGGGGCATGAAGACGCTCGCCGAGGCCGCGTATCTGCGCGACCACGTCATCGCCCAGCTCGATCTGGCCGACGCGGCGACCGATCCGGCCGAGCGGGCCTCCCGGCTCCGGTTCATCGTGGTGGGCGGCGGCTACGCGGGCACCGAGACCGCGGCCTGTCTCCAGCTCGTCACCACCGCGGCGGCCCGGCGCTATCCGCGGCTGGACCCGCGGCTGATCAAGTGGCACATCGTCGATGTGGCGCCGAAGCTGATGCCCGAGCTGGGCGACCGGCTCGGTACGGACGCGCTGCGGGTGCTCCGGCAGCGCGGCATCGAGGTGTCGCTCGGGGTCTCGGTCGCCAAGGTGGAGCCCGAGCTGGTCACCCTCACCGACGGCCGCGCGCTGCCGTGCCGCACCCTCGTCTGGACGGCGGGCGTCGCCGCGAGTCCGCTGGTCGCCACCCTGGGCGCCGAGACCGTACGCGGCCGGCTCGCCGTCACCAGCCATCTCACCGTCCCTGGCGCCGACGGGGTGTTCGCGCTGGGCGACGCCGCCGGCGTACCGGACCTGGCGAAGGGCGACGGCGCGCTCTGCCCGCCCACCGCGCAGCACGCGCAGCGCCAGGGGCGGACCGCCGCCGCCAACGTGGTGGCCGCGCTGCGCGGGACGCCGCCGCGACCGTACGTCCACAAGGACCTCGGTCTGGTCGTCGACCTCGGCGGCAAGGACGCCGTCTCGCGTCCGCTCGGCCTCCAGCTGACCGGGCTGCCCGCGCAGGCGGTGGCGCGCGGCTACCACCTGATGGCGCTGCGCACCAATGTCGCCAAGGTCCGTACGCTCACCAACTGGATCCTCAACGCGACCGCGGGCGACGACTTCGTCCGTACCGGCTTCCAGCGCCGCCGCCCCGCCACCCTGCGCGACTTCGAGTACACCGACTCCTATCTGACGCCCGATCAGATCCGGGCGCGGACACACGCGCTCAGACCACGATGACCCGTACCCCCGCGTCGCGGATCTCCTCGACCGCGACGAGCGGCGCGCCGGTGTCGGTGATCAGGTAGTCGACGGCGCCGGGCGGGCAGATCCGGGCGAAGGCGCGGGCGGCCAGCTTGCTGCTGTCCGCGACGACGACGACCGTACGGGCCCGCTCGGCCATCAGCCGGTTGATCCGGGCCTCGTCCTCGTCGAGCGCCTTGGCGCCGAGCGCGGGATCGAAGGCGTCGACACCGAGCATGGCGTAGTCGAGGTCGATCTGCGCGAGGGTGTCGTAGGCCAGTGGGCCGGTGAGTTCGAAGGACTGGAGCCGGGCCACCCCGCCGGTCATGATCAGCTTGACGTGGCGGCGGACGGTGAGCTCGCCGGCGATGTTGATGGCGTTGGTGACGATGGTGATCTGCTCGGGCGGCTTCGTGTCGTGGCGGGCCGAGTCATGGCGGGCCGCGTCGTCGTCGGGCCGGCCCTCCGCGATCGCGCGGGCCACCTCCGTCGTCGTCGTACCGCCGTTGATGCCGACCACATCGCCGGTGCCCACGAGCGCGGCGGCGGCCCGGCCGATCCGGGTCTTCTCCGGGGCGTGGCTGGCGCGGCGGTAGCGGATGGGCAGGTCGTAGTTGACGGTGGTCGCCACGGCGCCGCCCCTGGTACGCGTCACCAGCTGCTGTTCGTGCAGGTGGTTGAGGTCGCGCCGGATGGTGGTGGGCGAGACGCCGAACTGTCTGGCGAGGCTGTCGACATCGACATGGCCCTCGGCGGCCATGGCGTCGAGCAGCGCGTTCATCCGGGCGTAGCGGTTCACGGCCCTGGTCCCTCCCTCGTCCCCGGCGCACGGGGTCCGGCGCGTGAGGTTGCCGGATCGTAGCAGAAATGCTCGAAACTGCTCACAGATGCCATTGAGTGGACACTTATGAGCGCCTACGCTTCCGGTGTTCTGTGCATCTCAGACCTGCCTCAAGCACTGCCCCACCGCACGCGAGGAGCATGTATGTCGTTCATCGACGAGGAGATCGACCGGCAGCCGGCGGCCTGGCGCGAGGCCGCGGCCGTCGTCGCCAAGGGCGGCACCGGACTGCCGGAGCCCGGGGAGCGGGTCGCCGTGGTCGGCTGCGGGACCTCGTGGTTCATGGCCGAGGCGTACGCGGTGCTGCGCGAGCGGCGCGGGCTCGGCGAGACGGACTTCTGGACCGCGTCCGAGTTCCCGGAGGGGCGCGCGTACGACCGGCTGGTGGCGATCTCCCGGTCCGGGACCACGACGGAGATCCTGGAGCTGCTCGGCCGGCAGCGCGGGGTCCGCCCGACCGTGGCGCTCACCGCCGACACCACGACCCCGATCGCGGGGGTGGCCGATCATCTCGTCGATCTCTCCTTCGCCGACGAACGCTCCGTCGTACAGACCCTGTTCGCGACGACCGCGCTGACGGCGCTGCGGGCGAGCCTCGGTGAGCCGGTCGAACCGCTGGCCGCCGCGGCCGAGTCGGCGGTGTCCGAACCGCTGCCCGAGGAGTGGCTCGCCGCGGACCAGATCACCTTCCTGGGGCGCGGCTGGGCCCACGGGGTGGCGCGCGAGGCCGCGTTGAAGATGCGCGAGGCCACCCAGGGCTGGACCGAGGCGTATCCGAGCATGGAGTACCGGCACGGGCCGATCAGCATCGCCGCGCCCGGCCGGCTCGTCTGGCACTTCGGCCCCGACAGCGACGGGCTGCGCGCCGATGTGGCGCCGACCGGCGCGCTGTTCGTGGACCATCCCGAGGATCCGCAGGTCGATCTCGTACGGGTGCAGCGGCTGGCCGCCGCGCTCGCCGGGCGCAAGGGGCTGGATCCGGACCGGCCCCGGCATCTGACGCGGTCCGTGGTGCTGGACGCGTGAGGCCCGTACCGAGGTCCGGCCCGAGGACCGGCCCGAGGACCGAACCGGCGATCGCGCCGCGTCCCGTCGCGTTACCGACCGCGAGGAGTACTTCCCTGTGCTGAGCACCACCGCCGAACTGGTCGCCGAGGCCCGGGAATCGGGCACCGGCGTCGCCGCGTTCAACGTCATCACGCTCGAACACGCCGAGGCCGTCGCCACCGCGGCGGAGCGGACCGGGCTGCCCGCCATCCTCCAGATCAGCCACAACGCCGTCCGCTACCACGGCGGTGTGGCACCGCTGGCCGCGGCGGTCGCCGCGCTCGCGGCGGACAGCACTGCCCGTCTCTCGCTCCATCTCGACCATGTCGAGGACGTCGCCCTGCTGCACCGGACCGCCGACTGCGGGGCCAGTTCGGTGATGTTCGACGCCTCCAGGCTGCCGGACGACGAGAACATCGCCGCCACCCGCGCCGCCACCGACTGGGCGCACGCCCGGGGGCTGTTCGTCGAGGCCGAGATCGGCGAGATCGGCGGCAAGGGCTCCGCCCACACCCCCGGGGTACGGACGGATCCCGCCCAGGCCGCCGCGTTCGCCGCCGCGACCGGGGTGGACGCGCTCGCCGTGGCCGTCGGCAGCAGTCACGCGATGCTGAGCAGGACGGCCAGGATCGACCTCGGGCTCATCGCCCGGCTGCGGGACGCCGTCCCCGTACCGCTGGTGCTGCACGGCTCGTCCGGCATCCCTCACGCGGCGCTGCGGGACGCGGTCGGCCACGGTATGACCAAGATCAATATCGGCACGCTGCTCAATATCGCGTTCACCGGCGCGATCAGGACCGTCCTGGGCGAGAATCCCGCGCAGGTCGATCCGCGCCGCTACCTCGCACCGGCGCGCGAGGCGACCGCGACCGCCGTCGCTGAGTGCCTGCGGGCCGTCGCCGGAGGAGAAGCCCACCGGAAGGCGGAGGCCGCCGTTGAAGAAGCCCACCGGGTGAAGGAGTCCACCGTGACGGAATGATGGCGCCATGGAGTACACACTGCGGATGCCGAACCGGCCGGAGCCGCCCCTGCGCGGCCATCTGGACATGGGCGACCGGCCGGGCGTCCCCCGTCCCGTCGGGGTGACCGGCCGCTGGCTCACCCGGGACGGCGTCCCCTTCATCCCGGTGACCGCCGAATACCACTACAGCCGGCATCCCCGCGCCCGTTGGGAACAGGCGCTGCGCAAGATCAGGGACGGCGGTGCCACGGCCGTCGCGAGCTATCTCTTCTGGCTCCACCACGCCCCGGACCGGGGCGGGTTCCGCTTCGAAGGCCGGTTCGACGTACGGCACTTCGCCGGGCTGTGCGCGCGCCTCGGGCTCGACTTCGTGCCCCGGATCGGCCCGTGGGTGCACGCCGAGTCGCGCAACGGCGGACTGCCCGACTGGCTCGTGGCCGAGGACGCGGCCGGAAAGTTCCGGGCGCGCACCGACGATCCGGGCTATCTGGAGCTGGTGCGCGGCTGGTACGGCGCGATCGCCGGTCAACTGCGGGGCCTGGAGCGGGCGTCGGGCGGGCCCGTGCTCGCCCTCCAGATCGAGAACGAGCTGTTCGGGGACGCCGGCCATCTCGCCACGCTCAAGCGGCTCGCCGTCGAGGCCGGCCTCGACGCGCCGCTGTGGACCGCGACCGCGTGGGGCGGCGCCCAGCTCCCCGGGGACGCGCTGCTCCCGCTGTACGGCGGCTACACCGACGGTTTCTGGTTCGACGCCGACGAGCCCTGGGACGCGGGCTGCCGCGCCAACTTCCACTTCCGCCACGACCGCGACGACCCGGGCATCGGCGCCGACCTCCGCACCGACCCGCGGGCGCCCTCGGCCGACGCCGGAGTGACCGACCGGTTCCCCTTCGCCACCTGCGAGTTGGGCGGCGGCATGACACAGGCGTACCACCGCAGGGTACGGACCGAGCCGGACGACATCGCCGCGCAGGCGCTGACCAAGCTGGGCTGCGGCTCCAACTGGCAGGGCTACTACGTCTTCCACGGCGGCACCAATCCGGCCCCCGGGCTCCAGGAGTCCCACGCGACCGGATACCCCAACGACGTACCGGAGCTGACCTACGACTTCCAGGCGCCGCTGGGCGAGTACGGCCAGGCCAGGCCGCACTACTTCGCCCTGCGCCAACAGCACCAGCTGCTCGCCGACTTCGGGCAACTCCTGGCCCCCTGCGACAGTGTGCTGCCCGAGCGGACACCGGCGGGGACCGACGACACCGCGACCCTGCGCTGGGCCCTGCGGTCCGACGGCGAGAGCGGCTGGCTCTTCGTGACCAACCACCAGCCGTACGATCCGCTCCCCGACCACCACGGCGTCCGCTTCGACCTCGCTCTGCCGGCCGGTCGCCGGGTCAGGCTCCCGCACCGCCCGGTGACCGTGCCGTCGGGCGCGTACTTCTGCTGGCCCGTCGGGCTGCGTACGGCCGGGGTGCGGCTCGCGTGGGCGACCGCACAGCCGGTGTGTGTGCTGGGCCGGGGCGCGGAGCGCGGCGGGCGTCCGCTGCTGGTGCTGGCCGCCACCGACGGGATCCCCGCCGAGCTGGCGTTCGCCCACCCCGCGCCGGCCGTGCTCGCCCTGCCCGAGGGCGCCACCGTCACGGACACCGGCGACGCGCTGCTGGTCGAGGGCGCCAGGCCGGGCACGGACTGCCTGGTCACCGTCGCCACCGACACGGGCGCGACCGACATCCTGCTGCTGGACGCGGCCACGGCGCGCACCGCCGTACGGCTCGATGTGCTCGGTGGGGAGCGGCTGGTGCTGTGCGCGGACGCCGTCACCGCCGACGACGGTGTGCTGCGCCTGCACACCGCCCGCGACCTGCCCGGTTTCGCGCTGCTGCCCGCGCCGGACCGGCTCCCCGGCGTACCGGGAGCGACACTCACCCCGGCGGCCGACGGTGTGTTCACGCGCTACACACTGACACCGGACGAGGGCCCACGAGACGAGGCGATACGCGTCACCACCCGCCGCGTCCGCGCGGCGGACCCGCCTCCGGCCGCCGTCGTCTCCGTACCCGGCCGGGCGAGCGCCCCGCCCGCCGAGGCGTACGAGCGGGCGGAGATCCACCGTGTCCGGGTCACCGGCATCCCCGCCGACGCCGACGAGGTCGTCCTGCGCGTCCGCTGGAGCGGTGACACCGCGCGCGCCCACGGCGCGGACGGCGCGTTCGTCGCCGACGACTTCTACCACGGCCGCCCCTGGGAGATCGGCCTGAGCGCCCTCGGGCCACTGACACCGGGCGGCGGGGAGCGGACCGTGGAGCTGCGGCTGCTCCCGCTGGCGGCCGACTCCCCCGTCCGCTTCCCGCCCGGCGCCCGGCCCGGCGCGGCCGGGGCCCCGCACCATGTCGCGCTGCACGGTGTGGACGCCGACATCGTCCGGGTGTGGACCGTAAAGGTACTGTGACGAGCGGGGGACATCAGAGGTATCGGCGGCATCGGGGACATCGGAGGTGTGCCGAGGTGATCGACGCTCTCGACCGGGGAATCATGGGGATCCTCACCCGGAACGGACGCACGCCGTACACGACCGTCGCCCGTGAGCTGGGCACCTCGGAGGCGACGGTGCGCCAGCGGGTCACCCGGCTCCAGGAGAGCGGGGCGCTGCGGATCGTGGCGCTGTGCAATCCGCTGACGCTCGGGCACCAGTCGGTGCGGCTGATGATCCGGGTGCGTGATCTGACGCCCCGGGCGGTTGCGCGCAGCCTGGCCGATCTGCCGATGGTCAACCATGTCGCGCTCTGCGCGGGCAGCCAGGACATCTTCCTGGAGGGCACCTGCCGTGACCAGGCGCAGCTGGTGCAGTTGCTGGACGACATCCGGATGCTGCCCGGGGTGTCGGAGGTGCAGGTGCTGCTGTTGCTGGAGCTGTTCAAGGACTACTCGTGGGGCGGGCTGTCGAGCGCGGTGGGGCAGGGCGGCCCGGGGAGCCACGGGAGCCGGGGCGGGCCCGGCGGCGCCGGCGGCCCCGGCGGCGCGCTCACGGCGGAATGATCCGTTCGCCGGGCGCCGCCGGCAGTTCGCGGAAGCCCGCCCACAGATAGCTGTCCTTGATGACCTCCAGCACGGTCAGCGCCTCCGCGTGCGCGACGCCGTTCACCCGGCGGACCCGTTCGGTGAGCAGCTCGGCGAGGTGGCCGAGGTCCCGGCAGCGGACATCGGTGATCAGGTCGTACGGGCCGACGCAGGAGGCGACGTACCGCACTTCGGGCATCCGGGAGAGCTCGCGGGCGACCAGCGCGACGGGCATGTGGTGCACCCGTACGGCCAGATGCACCTCCATCTCGCCGAGCTTCACCGAGTCCGTCATACCGACCACCTGAAGCACGCCCTGGCGCTGCAACCGCCCGAACCGGGCCCGTACGGATGCCTCGGAGAGTCCGATCGAGCGGCCGACCTCGCCGAACGACCGGCGGCCGTCCACCCGTAGCTGATCGATGATCTGCCGGTCGAGGTCGTCGATCATTTCCGGTCCATCTCCTGTCTCACTGTGCCCACCGGACACCTTCACCCCACGGCCATCATCGCCCCGTACGCGTTGCCGCGGCATTTCGGTCCGGTCACGGACACCGGCCGCGGGGCGCGTACTGCGAGATTCGTGGAAAAGGGGGCCCGCTTCCACTGGATCCGATGCCATTCGCCCTGTTCACCGGGGTGTCCGGGGGCAGACGCTGTTCTCCATCCCGGGACCCGAGACAGAGACGGCCGGGACGGAGACGGCCGTCCGTCGATCCGTACCCGAGCAAGGTCGATCCGTACCCGCGCAAGGAGGACCGTGCATGACCGCACCACCGCCCGCCGCCGGCCCACGCACCCGCCAGGGATTTCTCACGGCGGCGCTGCTGGCACCCGCCGGGCTGACCGTCGCGGGTCTGGTGCTCGTTCCGCTGCTGCTCGTCGTACGCGACAGCTTCGCGGCGCCCGACGCCTACGGCGGGATCAAGGGCGGCTTCACCCTCACCAACTACCAGAACCTCCTCGACCCGGTCTATCTGAAGGTGTTCGGCTACAGCCTGGGCATGGCCGCCGCCAACATGGTGATCTGCGTCCTGCTCGGCTATGTGGTCTCGTACTGGCTGGCGAGCCGGCCGCCGCAGCGGCAGATGCTGCTGCTCCTGCTGATCATCGTGCCGTTCTGGACGGACTTCCTGGTGCGCACCTTCGCCTGGATCAATCTGCTCAGCCCCGGCGGTCCGGTGAACAGCCTGACGGACGCGGTCGGGCTCACCCACGGGTCCACCCAGTGGATCCCGAGCCAGGGCGCGTCGTTCATCGGGCTGGTCTACGCGTTCCTCCCCACGGCGATCTTCCCCGTCTACGCGTCGCTGCGCGGGGTGGATCCGTCCCTCGGTGAGGCGGCCAGGGACCTGGGCTGCGGCTGGTGGCGGGTGCATACGAAGGTGCTGCTGCCGATCGCGCGGCCGGGGCTGCTGGCGGCCGGTCTGCTGACGTTCATCCCGACGCTCGGTGTGTTCGTGATCCCGGTGCTGCTCGGCGGTGGCAAGAACCAGCTGGTCGGCAACCTCATCGTGACGCTCTACACCGAGTTCCGCAATCAGCCGATGGGCGCCGCCGCCTCGGTCCTGCTGCTGGTGCTGATGCTGTGCTCCCTCGTGGTGTTCGGCACGGCCGCCCGGCGGCTGAGGAGGAAGACCGCATGAAGCACACTCTGGACCGTGTCACCGGCTGGGTGGCGCGCGGTGTGATCGCGTTCCTCTACATACCGATCGTGGTCGTGGTCGTCCTCTCCTTCAACGACTCCGACATCACCTACAAGTGGGAGGGGTTCACCACCCGCTGGTACGGGGTGCTGGCCCGGGACACCGCGCTGCTGGACGCGCTCAAGGTGAGCGCCGAGGTGGCGGTGGTGTCGGCGACCCTGGCCACCGCCTGCGGGCTGCTGGCTGCGATGGGGATGGCCCGGCTGCGGCCCAGGTGGCGGGCGGTGTTCTCCGGCGGGCTCTTCCTGCCGCTGATCATCCCGGAGATCGTGCTCGGCGTCGCGCTGCTGTCGGTGTTCGGCACGCTCCACGCGGATCTGGGCCTGACCACTCTCGTACTGGGCCATCTCGTGGTCACACTGCCGTACGCGGCGCTGATCGTGCTCGGTGCGCACGGCGCGCTGGACTCCTCCCTGGAGGAGGCGGCACGGGATCTCGGCTGCAACGCCTGGCAGGCGTTCCGGCGGGTGACACTGCCGCTGCTGCGGCAGGCGCTGCTGGCGGCCTGGCTGCTCTGCTTCACCATCTCCTTCGGCAACATCGTGATGTCGACGTTCACCAACGGCGTCGGCTCGACGACGCTGCCGCTGCGCGTCTACTCGCTGCTCAAGGTGGGTCTCACTCCCGAGATCAACGCGCTGGGCACCCTGCTCGTCCTCTTCACCTTCCTGATCATCCTGGGCGTCGGCCTCCGCCAGATGCGCCGGGTCCTCATCGGTGCCGACCGCACGCCGTAGTGATCGCCGTACTCGCGCAGTGCCCGTACTCCGCAGTGCCCGTACGCCGTAATGACCGTGCCCCCGGGCACACTTCCGAAAGGTCCGTCATGCGCAGAAGCACACTCTCCCGCTCCCTCCTGGCCACCGCCGTGGTCACCACCACGGCCCTGCTCGCCACCGCGTGCGGCGGCTCCGACTCCTCGTCGGCCGGGACCTCCTCCTCCGGCGGCGGCAAGACCCTCAACATCTACGCCTGGGCGGGCGAGATACCGGACTCCGTGGTGAAGGGCTTCGAGAAGGAGACGGGGATCAAGGTCACCCTCGACACCTTCGACAGCAACGAGACGATGACCGCCAAGCTCAGCTCGGGCGCCTCCTCGTACGATCTCGTCGAGCCGAGCCAGTACACCGTCCAGCAGCTCATCGGGCAGGGGCTCGTCCAGAAGCTGGACCACTCGAAGATCGAGGGACTGGACAACCTCGCGCCCAAGTTCCGCAACCCGTCGTACGACAAGGGCAACCAGTACAGCATCCCGTGGATCTGGGGCACCACCGGCTTCGCCTACAACGACAAGTGTGTGAAGTCCGCGACGAGTTGGAAGACCCTCTTCGACGCGAAGTACAAGGGCAAGCTCTACATGCTCGACAACATGCTGGCCTCCTACATCGCGGGCCTCCAGGTCAGCGGCTACCGGGCGACCAGCACCGACAAGAACGAGATCGCGACGGCCACCGCCGCGCTGGAGAAGCAGAAGAAGATCCTGGCCGGCTACAACTCCACGAACTACGCCCAGCTGCTCTCCACCGGCCAGGCGTGTGCCGCCGAGGCGTGGAGCGGCACCGCGATGGCGAAGGTCGTGCAGTCCAACCCGCATGTGCACTACGTGATCCCGTCCGAAGGCGGCTCCATCTGGACCGACGGCCTGGCCGTCCCCAAGGGCGCGAAGAACACCACGTCGGCGTACGCGTTCATCAACTACCTGCTGCGTCCCGAGGTCGCGGCGCTGGCCACCGACGACGGCTCGTCGGCGAGCGCCAACCAGGCGGCCCGTGACCACATCAAGGACACCGCCGCCCTGAAGAACCCGGCGATCTACGCCCCGGACGCGGCCATCACCAAGTCCGACTTCCTGCTCGACCCCGGCACCGCCATGCAGTACTTCCAGCAGGGCTGGACGAAGATCAAGGCGTCCTGACATGACAACGACCGACCTCTCCCCCGCGCCCGGCCCGACCGTCGCCGCGCCGGCGGTCCGGCTGACCGGCGTCGGCAAGGCGTTCGGAGCGACGTACGCCGTCAAGGAGGTGACCCTGGACATCCGGCAGAACGAGTTCTTCTCGATCCTGGGTCCCTCCGGCTGCGGCAAGACCACCCTGATGCGGATGATCACCGGCTTCGAGGAGCCCAGCGAGGGCACCGTCGAACTCGGCGGCGCCCCCGCCACCGGCGTCCCGCCGCACAAGCGGGACCTCAACATGCTCTTCCAGAGCTACGCGCTCTTCCCTCATCTGAGCGTCCGGGACAACGTGGCCTTCGAGCTGAAGGTCCGCAAGCACCCCCGGGCCGCCATCGCCGACGCCGTACGCGACGCGCTCGCGCTGGTACGGCTCGACGGCTACGGCGACCGCGCCATCGCGCAGTTGTCCGGCGGCCAGAAGCAGCGCGTCGCGATCGCCCGCGCGCTCATCGGGCGGCCCTCGCTGCTGCTGCTCGACGAGCCGCTCGGCGCGCTCGACCAGAAGCTGCGCGCGGAGATGCAGTTGGAGCTGAAGAAGCTCCAACGCGAGGTCGGTGTCACCTTTGTGACGGTCACTCATGACCAGGAGGAGGCGCTCACCATGTCCGACCGCATCGCGGTGATGGACGGCGGCCGGGTGCTCCAGGTGGACACGCCCGAGGCGATCTACGAGCGGCCCGCCACCCGCTTCGTCGCCGACTTCATCGGCACCTCCACCTTCCTCACCGGTGTGCTGGAGGCGGGCGGGCTGGCCGTGCGGGGGCTCGGTGTCCTGCCGGTCCCCGGGGCCGGCGGGGCGGCCGGGGCGGCCGGGGCGGCCGGGGCCGAGGTGCATCTCGCCGTACGGCCCGAGAACGTGACGGTGGCCGCCACCGCGGAGGAGCTGCCCACCGGCGCGGTGGCGCTCCCCGCCACCCTCCAGCAGACCGTCTATCTGGGCCACGCCACGCGCTACCACCTCACCCTGGCCGACGGCAGCGAGCTGCTCGCCGAGTCCGGCGGCGCCGACCGGAGCGGCCTGTCCGCCGGCGAGCGGGTGTGGGCCGGCTGGGACCCCGAGCGCTCCCGGGTGCTGGCCGAGTGAACGCCCGCACCCGCCCCGTCCACTCGATCCGCCCCGTCCACCCCGTCCGCCCCGTCACCACAGTCAAGGAGGTACGGCCGTGAAGGTCGCCGTAGCCCAGTTCGCGCCGACCGCCGACGCGGCCGGCAACCTCGCGGTCATCGAGGACATGACCCGCGAGGCCGCCTCGGCGGGCGCCGAACTCATCGTCTTCCCCGAGGAGTCGATGTTCCCCGCCGAGAACGCCGCGCCCCTGCGCGCCGCCGCCTCGGCCCACTGGCCCGGCTTCCTCGACGCGCTCGCCCGCACCGCCGCCGCGCACGGCATCGCGGTCATCGCCGGCGGGTACGAGGACAGCGGCGAGTCGCTCCCGTACAACACACTCGTGGCGGTGGACCGCGACGGCTCGACGCTCGGCCACTACCGGAAGATGCACCTCTACGACGCCTTCGACTACAAGGAGTCCCGCGAGGTGCAGCGCGGCGAGGGCGGGCCGTGCGTCGTACGGATCGGGGACTTCAACGTCGGCCTGGTCAACTGCTACGACCTGCGCTTCCCCGAATTCACCCGCTCCCTGGTGGAGATGGGCGCCGATCTGCTCTCGGTGTCGGCGGCCTGGGTGCGCGGGCCGCTCAAGGAGGACCACTGGACGACGCTGCTGCGCGGCCGGGCCATCGAGAACACCTGCTGGGTGGTGGCCTCGTCGCTCACCACCCCCGACTGCATCGGGATGAGCATGGCGGTCGACCCGCTCGGGGTGGTCAGGGCGGCGCTCGGCGAGGAGCGCAGAGCGCTGTTCGTCGTCGACATCGACAAGGACCGGATCGACACCGCGCGCACCGTACTGCCCGTCCTGCGCAACCGCCGCATCATCATCGGACCGAGGTGACCCCGCCATGCCCCTGACCCTGCGCGACTTCCCCGAGCCCGCCGATCCCGCCCTGCTGGCGCGGCTGGCGGACCTCGACTTCCCCACTCTGGGCCACTACCTGGAGGAGGGGTTCTGCGATCCCGCGCTGCGCCGCCTCGCCGGGACCCGCAAGCTGATCGGCCAGGCCGTGACCGTACGGATCACCGCCACCGACTCCACCCTGCTGCACCACGCGGCGGGCCTGGTGCGCCCCGGCGATGTGGTGGTGATCGACTGCGGCGGCGACCGCCGGCACGCCCCGCTGGGCGAGGTCGTCGCCAACGCGCTCGCCTCGCGCGGCGCGGCGGGCGTGGTGGTGGACGGCGTGTGCACGGACATCGACGCGCTGCGCGCGGTCGGGCTGCCCGTCTACGCGTACGGCCTGTCGATGCTCACCACCAAACTGCACGGCATCGCGGACGGCGCCCTCAACACCCCGGTCGGCTGCGCCGGGGTGGCCGTGCGGCCGGGCGATATCGTCCTCGGCGACGCGAACGGACTGCTGATCGCCCCGGCCGGACGGCTCGCCGCCGTACTGGACGAGGCACTCGCCGACGACGCGGAGGAGCCGGATCTGATCGCCGAGCTGTGGAGCGGCGGACGGCTCGGGGAGCTGACGGGGGCCACGGCGTCCGTCGAGAAGAACCGCTGACCTTACAGAACCCCCCACTCCAGGAAGGACCCCCCGTGTTTCTCAAAGCCGCCGTCAACGGTGGAAGGACCAAGGCCGAACACCCCGCCGTCCCCGTCACCCCCGCGGAACTCGCCGCCGACACGGCCGCGGTCGTCGCGGCGGGCGCCGATGTGGTGCATCTCCATGTCAGGGACGGGGAGGAGGGCCAGACCATCCGCCCCGACGCGCTCGCCGAGGTGCTGCGCGCGGTGCGCGCGGCGGCCCCCGGCGCGGTGCTCGGCACCACCACCGGGCTGTGGACCTGCTCGGGTCCGGCGGAGCGGCTCGCGCTGGTCGCCGCGTGGGACGTGCTGCCGGACTTCGCGTCGGTCGCCTTCAGCGAGGAGGGCGCCGCCGAGACCGCCGCCCTGGTGGTGTCGCGCGGTATGGAGCTGGAGAGCGCGGTGTGGAGTCTGGACGACGTCCCGGCGCTGCTCGCCTCACCGACCCTCCACGACAACGTGCGCGTGCTGATCGAGCCCATGGACGAGGACCCGGACACGGCGGTCGCCCACGCGCGCGCCATGGCCGCCGCGATCCTGGCCGCCGGTGTGACCTGCCCGCTGCTCTACCACGGCGACGGCGCGACGGCGTGGCCGGTGCTGCGGGCCGCCCTGGCCGACGGGCACCAGGTCCGGATCGGTTTCGAGGACGGTACGGAACTCCCCGACGGCACACCGGCGGCCGACAACACCGCGCTGGTGGCCGCCGCGCTGGCGCTCGGGCTCAGGGTGCCGGAGGACGCTCCCCGGCCCTGACCCGCCGCGGCCCGGCCGCGTACGGGGCGTGGCGCAGGAGCCGTACGGGACCGAAGAGTCCGGTGCGGACCTGCCCCGCGGCGATCGCGCCGGTCGGCGAGGCATCGTCGAGACAGCCGGCGAGGGTGCCGCGCACAACGATCTCGATGGTGTTCTCGCCCGGCCTCAGGGCGTCGGTGACATCGCTGGTCCAGGGCGCCCACACGAGCCGGTCGGTCAGCCGTCCGTTGACCGTGACATCGGCGCACCCGCGCACCTCACCGAGGTCCAGCAGCACCGTCCCTTCGCCGCGCCCTTCGGGCAGGCACACCGTCGTCCGGTGGCGCACCTGACCGCCGAGAGAGCGCAGCCCCAGCTCCTCCCAGCCCGCCAACGGCGCGGGCACTTCCCCGACTTCGACCTCGACGGCCGTATCGAGCAGCGCCCCGCCGCGCCGGCCGTCGGTGGCCCTGATCCGCAGATGCACCGGCGTCCCGGCGGCGAGCGGGCCCGCCGGCACGACCCGGCCGCCGTCGTCCGGCCGGTACTCCGCGCCCCGGACGAGGACGGTTGTCTCCAGAGTGGTGGGGACGCGCAGCGCGGTGGTACCGAGCGGCGCGGCCATCCGCAGCCACTCGATCCGCTCGCCGCCGTCCGGGGCGAGGTCGGGAACGAGCGGCTCGACGATGTCGCGGGGCGCGGCGGCGGGCTCCAGCCAGTGGGCGCCGGGGAGCGGATGGGGCCGGGCCCACAGACACACGAAGCGCGGATCGCGCGGATTCGACAGCCGTGTACGCAGGGGCACCTGACCGCTCTCGCGGGCGGCCGTCCAGCCGGGTCCGCTGATCCAGCCGAGGCCGCCGCGGGCCGTGGGGAGGGAGTCCAGTACGGCCCCGGTGGGGGCGCCGCCGGTGTCGACGACCCGGAGCACGACGGTGTTCTCGCCCGTACGGAGCCGGTCCCTGAGGTCGTAGGGGTGGACCCGGATCTCGCGGTGGCCGGGGTACGGGTTGAAGTCGCCCTGCCTGCCGATCTCGACGCCGTTGACGAACACACCGCACGGGCCGTCGGAGGCGACCTGGACGGTGCAGTCGGCCGGCAGTGTGCGCAGCCGCGCCCGGAACGTCAGATCCGTGGCACGGCCGACGGCGGTGCCCGTCTCCGCCGGCTCCAGCCACTGGGGACGGCGGTACGCCTGCGGTCCGCGCACCACGGCGAACGACGCCCTGACCGGACCGTCCACCACAGCGGTCAGCTCGATCTCCACGGCCACGGAACGGCCCGCCGCCCGCACGGGCAGGAGGCCGAACGACTGATAGCCGGTGTCCCGGCTGGTGAGTACGGTGCCGTCGACGGTGATCCGGCGGTTCGCGTTGGCACCCACGGCCAGATACAGGCCGTCGCGGTCGGGCAGGGTCAGCCAGGTACGGACGGCGACGCGCGCGCCCGCTGGGACGTGCCGCCAGTCGAGGAACTCCTCGGGGACATAGCCCTTGGGGCCGAGTGTCCCGTCGTGGACCGGGTCCTTTCTGATGCCCCGGGACAGGGACCACTCGGCGGGCCGCCAGCCGCTGTCGGGGCCCGGGGAGGTCCAGGGGCCGCGTACCAGTGCGAACGGACCGTGTCCCGCGACAACGGGCCGCCAGGACGCGGAGTCGGAGGGAATGCCGGGAGGAACGTCGGAAGAAACACCGTCGCCCTCGCTCGTGGCATGGTCCATGCGCCACACCTCGATGGGCAGCACGCCCGTACGGCCGGCCGCCGCCAGATCCCCCCGGCTGTTGTCCAGTGTGGAGGTGGCCAGCGCGGTCCACGGCCCGTCGACCGCGAGCGCGTCCCGCGGCTCGCCGAGCGGTTCGCGCGTCGCCGGTGGCAGGGCGCCGGCGAGGACGATCAGCGCGACGGGCCCGTCCTCGAAGCCGACGTCCAGCAGCCACGCCCCGTCCGGCGCGGCGGTCACCGTCAGCTCCGTACGGTGTCCCGTGCGCGGATCCCACCGCTGGGCGCGCGGCGGGACCGTCCCCGCGCCTGTCCCCGCGCCTGTCCCCGCGCCCTCGAACCGTACCCGCGCGCGGCGTGCACCGGCCGGCCCGAACCGGTAGCCGGTGGTGCGCAGTTGGTCCCAGTACTCCTCCCAGGGGAAGCCGCCGGTCCACCAGTCGACGGTGTCGAGGGAGACGACGGGCGCGGCGGTGCCTGACCGCTCGTCGTGGGCGACCAGGGTCAGCACATGGCAGTCGCCGTGCCGGCGCAGCAGATACGGCGCGTCGGCCCGGACGCGCACCGGTCCGCTCACCACCGCGTCGGGCACCTGCTCGGCGCGCTCGACGAGGAGGATGTCGCCGCGGTCGAGGGCGGCGGCGAACGACGCGCCCGCGGTGGTGTCCAACTCCCCTCCGCCGAGGAAGAGTTCGGGCGCTCGGCCCACACAGATCACCCGGCCGCCGGCCGTCGCGAAGCGCACGAGCGTACGCGCCACATCGGCGCGCAGCGCCCGTACGGCGGGCAGGACGACGGTGCGGTACGTCTCGTCCCCGACGCGTAATCCACCGCCCCCGTCGCCGCCCCCGTCGCCACCGTCGGCGCCGACGACGGTCGCGGTGGCGAGGGCCGCCTCGTCCAGCACATCGTGGTCGAGCCCGGCCCGCTCCAGCACACCGCGCTCCTCCGCGTACCACGAACTCCGGCCGTTCAGCCGGTGGTAGAGCCCCGCGGCCTCCCGCGCCGGGCCGAGCGGTCCGTCGAGCCGCTGGTACGCCTGGGCGGTGGTCGTCGGGGAGAGCAGCACGGTGTCGCACACGTGGGTGCCGGCCGACAGTACGGAGCAGAGCCGCGCCACCGCGCCGGAGAACACGTGGTACGAGGGCCAGTACGGCTGGCGCCAGCAGGTCGAAGGCGGCGCCCACTCCCACCAGCCGCCGGCGGTGCTGTAGTAGACGGCGTGCGGGTTGTAGAGGTTGGCGCCCCGGCGCAGCAGGGGCGCGAGCCAGTCGTACGTCTCCTCCAGCGTGCCGCCCCAGCCCGTCGAGTGGAACGCCTCGATCCAGGTGCGCTCGTGCCCGCGCGCGTGCGCGAGGGAGCTGTGCACTTTGGGGTCGCCCCAGTGGTCGCTGCCGGGCGCGCCGTAGCCGGTGTGGGTGCCGAGGTAGTCGCCGTACACCTGGACACCGCCGCTGGGGTCGCCCTCGCGCGCCGGGGACGGCTGGTCGAAGCCGCAGACCAGGCCGTGGCGGGCGAACCAGGCGTCGTGGCGGTCGAAGAAGCCCCGGCGGCCGAGGTGGGCGCGGTGGTCGTGGTAGTCGCGCCGGAACCGGGCAGCCAGGGCGGCCGTGGCGGCTGAGGCGCCGCCGGTGTCGGCTGTAACAGCCGTGTCGGCCGTACCGGCCGTACCGTCCGCGTCGGTGCCGTCGTCCCACAAGTGACGGAGCAGCGGCAGTGGGTCGTATCCGTACCGCTGGGTGAAGGTCTCGGCGAAGTCGCGGCCCCAGGTGGGCAGGGCGGGCAGTTCGTCCTGGAAGAAGCCGCCGATGCTCCGGCCGAACCAGCGTCCGACGTGGCGTTCCAGTGTGCCGTGCACCTGGTCCAGCAGGGCGGTGCACGCCTCCTCGCCGAAGTAGTCGAAGCCGCTGGTCCCGCTGTGTACGAGGGTGATGTCGGCCGGGGGCCCGCTCCAGCGCGCCGTACCGTCGGCGGCCAGCGGGACGGCGACCGGCGGCGCGGTGGCGGTAGTGCCGTCTCTCGCGACCGTCCTCGCGTGGGCGGCGAGCGCGGTGTGTCCGGCGGGGGCCGCGAGGACGGTCGCGCCCGCCTCCTCCCCTGTGCTCCTGACGGTGGTGCGGTGGAGCGCGAGTCCGGCGAACTCGGGGCGGTCTGCGGTCAGCCGGCCCTGGAAGTTGGCGCCGGAGAAGCCGATCTGGTCGTACATCCAGAGGCTGAAGCCCAGCTCCTCGGCGTCGGCGCAGGCGGTGTCGAGGAGTGCGAGCCACCGGGGGCTCAGAAAGGGCGGGTCGTCCGCCAGCGATCCGAACATCGGCCCGGTGGGCGCCAGGCACATCACGACGGCCTGCCGGATGCCCTGCGCCACCATCTGCTCCAGTTGCCGGCGCAGCCCCTCCCGGGTGACGGTCGCGCCGCTCCACCACCAGAGGGGCAGCGGGCCGAACCGGGGTTCCGGCGCGGTGAACCGGGCGAGCAACTCCTGTGCGTGCCTACTGCTGTCGGGCATGGGGGACCCTTCCGGGAGCGACGTGGGACACGTCGTCCCATCCTGGAGCCCGCACCCCCCTGCCCGCACCAGGACCCGGCCGTCATGGCCCCCGAACAGCCCGTACGCCACCGCGTGCGGAACGGCCGCCCGCCCCGCACGGTCCGGGCCACCTGTCCCGGCGGGTCACCCTTCGCGAGCCGCCCGCACCAGGCGGAGCCGGCCGATCTCGGCCACGTTCTTCATCAGTTCGGCGTTCACCCAGCCGGCCATGTCGGCAACGGTACGGCCGGCGTCGCGCGGCCACGGGAACGGCGCGACGGCGTCGAGGCCGGCGTCGGTGAGACCGTCCAGCACGGTCAGCCAGTCCGCGCGCAGCCCCCGCGGCCACCCGGCGGCCGACGGACCGTCACCCGGCCAGATGACCTGCGTACGGTCCCGGGGGACGTGCCCCCGGGCGTGCTCGGCCGCGGTGGTCCACCACCAGCCGATGTGCCAGGTCAGCCGGCCGATGGTCGGCACAGGCACGGGATCGGGTTCCTCCTCCGACCGGTCCGGCCGCCACACGCCGGTGGCGTCCGGGCGCACCGTCCAGCAGCGGGGCGCGGGCTCCCACAGGAAGTCCGCGGGCTCCAGTCGTTCGAGGTGGTACTCGAACAGCGCCCAGGTCAGGTCGAATTGCCCGCGCAGCAGGTCTCTTCGGGATGCGGTCACCGGCCGACCCTGGCAGATCGCGTCCCGGCCGGAAACCGTATTTCCGCCGTGGCCCCGGTGGCTCGGTATTATTCGGGGCTGGGCCGACGATCGCTGTCGGAAGCGGCCCGATCGCATCGGAGGAGTGGGCAATTCATGTTTGACCGTCTGAAGGACCTCAAGGACAAGGCGACCGACCTCGCGAGCGAGCACGGTGAGGTGATCGGTCAGGGGCTGGAGAAGGTCGCCTCGGTGATCGACGACAAGACCGACGGCAAGTACAGCGACAAGCTCGACACGGGTGTCGAGAAGGCGAAGGACTTCCTCGGCAACCTGGACGAGAAGGACGAGAAGTAGCCAGAAGGACAGCTGGTGGGCAACCCAGGGCCGGCCACGCGGGCCGGACGGACGCGTACGGCCGCGCCCCGGCCCTGGACAGCCCCGGACAGCGCCCCGGACAGCCCCTGCGCACGGCACGCCGCCGCCGGAGACATTAGAATGTATGTCCGGCATGTACGGCGTCCCCCTCAGGGCCAGGAGGCGACATGGGCAGGTCCGACCGGTACGAACTGGTCTTCTCCCACCACGGCGCGCCGACGGCCGTCCCGGACGTCCCGGGCGACGGTGTGGATGTCGTCGCCGTGCACCGTACGGACCGCAAGGGCCCCGGCGGCCACCCGCTGTACGAGGACGACACCGGCATCGTCCTCGCGGAGATCAGCGACCAGGACGAGGTGCGGATGATCGCCAGTGGCGGGCATCAGAACCCCGCCGTGTCGGTCGAGGCGCGCCCCGCGTGACGGAGCACCCCGGCGCGCGCTCCGGCGCGGAGCTGGCGTCGCGGCCGATGCTGGCCACGCTGGGCGACCCGAGCGAGATCGACGCGGCCGACGACGGCTGGATCTTCGAGCGGAAGCTCGACGGGATCCGGGTCCTCGCGGTACGGGACGAGCACGGCGTACGCCTGCTGTCGCGCACCGGTCGGCGCCTCAACACCACCTACCCCGAGATCGTCGCGGCCCTCGCCGCGCAGGAGTCCGCCGATTTCACCGTGGACGGCGAGATCGTCGCGTACGACCACCGCGGCCGTACCGACTTCGGCCGGCTCCAGCGGCGGATGGGGCTCACCGACCCCCGCCAGGTGCTCAGCAGCGAGGTGGCCGTCACCTACTGCCTCTTCGATCTGCTGCGGCTCGACGGCGCCGATGTCACCGCGCGGCCGCTGCGCTCCCGCAAGGCCCTGCTCCACCGGGCGCTGACCTTCCACGCGCCGCTGCTGAGCTTCATCACGCACCGCAACAGCGGCGGCCGGGAGCTGCTGGAGCACGCGTGCGCCCGTGGCTGGGAGGGGCTGATCGCCAAGCGCGCCGCGGGCCGCTACGTCCCCGGGCGGTCCCGCGACTGGCGGAAGCTCAAGTGCTCGCGGAGCCAGGAGTTCGTGGTCGGCGGCTGCACGGAACCCGCGGGCTCGCGCGTCGGCTTCGGCTCGCTGCTGCTCGGCTACTACGAGGACGGGCTGCTCCGGTACGCGGGCAAGGCCGGCACCGGCTTCGACCGCCAGACCCTCCTCGGCCTGCGCCGCCGGCTCGACGAACTGGCGCTGGACCGCTCGCCGTTCGCCGACCCCGTCGCCGAGCGGACACCGCGCTGGGCACGCCCCCGGCTCGTCGCCGCGGTCGCGTTCACCGAGTGGACCCGGGACGGGATGCTGCGCCACCCCCGGTTCCTCGGGCTGCGCGACGACAAGCAACCGGCCGACGTGGTACGGGAGTCGGTCACCTGACCTCGGCCGCCTGACCTCGGCCACCTGGTCCCGGCCGCCTGGTCCCGGCCGGCAAGGTGCGCGTCGGTGCCCCCGTACGCGGGCCCTACCGGCGAGCGCCGCCGTCGAACGGCACGGTCAGGCAGGCGGCCCTGCCTCCCGCCGTTCCCGCGTCGCCCGGGTCCGTCGCGGTGCCGTGTTCGTGCAGGACGACGGCGTTCGCCGCGCCGGGGCGGAAGCGCCAGTCGTGGCGGGAGACGGCGAAGCCGGTGCCGCGCGCGTCGGTGGTGAAGTCCAGCCAGACCTCGTTCGCGGCGTTCGCGTACGCGGGGTCGGTGGAGGGCTGGTGCGGGTCCGGCACGTTCTGGTAGTGCGGGCCCGCCGCGTCCGGGGTGGCGCCGCACGGCTTGGTGTGCACATGGGCGCCGTACACCCGGTCGGGGAGCAGCCCCGACACCCGCAGGACGACCGCGGTGACCGGGCCGCGCGCGCCCGCCGTGACGTGCTCGGCGACGGAGGCGCGGGAGCCCGCCGGCACGAGCGCGGTCTCGTACGTGAGGGCGTTCGGGAGGGGGAGAGGGGCGGCGGGCGGCGGCACGAAGCGGCCCTCCACCCTCACCCCGCCCCCACCCGCGCCCCATTCGGCGCCGCCGCGCGCGGACGCCGCCCCGGACGGGAGCGCGAGCAGTGCGGCCGTCACAGCGGCGGCGGTGGCCTTGGAACAGGTCCTCATGAGCGGTCTCCTTCGACGGATCCGACGGCACGGCTGAGCCGGCACCGGGATCAACGGAAGGAAGCCGCCAAAGGATGTGCTACTCGTTGACGAGCACCGGTACGGAGAGCACCGCGGCGGCCGGGGTGCCCGTGAGCTTCTTCGCGGGCACGGTGAACGCGATGCCACCGGTGGCCGCCTCCGAGCCCTCGTGCACCGCGTGCCCGTGGGCGTCCTCGCCCTCCTCCTGGTACTCGAACTCCCCGGTGCCCAGCAGCCGTCCCGCGCTGTCGTAGTAGGCCGCGCGCAGCTCCAGCGCGAGGACATGGCTGACATCGGTGGTGATCTTCAGCTTGCCGGTGACGGCGGGGGCGGTGGAGGAGGCGCCCGTCAGCTTGAGTCCGGTGATCGTCACCCGGTCGGTGAACGGCCCCGGCTCGACGCGGACCTCGCCGGCGCGGGCGGCCGGTGTGAGGGTGGCGGCGGGTTCGGGCGCGGAGCGCGGCGCGGGCAGCGCCACCGCGGACGCGGTCGCCGCCGGGTCCGGCGCCGTCTTCGCGGCGGCGGGATCGCCGCCGCTGCCGCTGTCGCAGCCGGCGGTCAGGACGAGGGCGGCCACGGCCAGCGCGACCGCCGTACCGCCGCGGGTGAGGTGTCTCATCGGTGGATCACTCCCGGTGTGGCGGAGGGAGGACGGGGAACGTGCCCCGCCCTCCCTCCGGATTCCGTGTCGGACTCCGTGCCGGACTCCGTCGCCGGACTCCGTCGGTGTCGTCAGTGCTTCGCCGGCGCCTTGCCGAAGAGCGAGCGGTACAGCTTGCCGTACAGCTCCGTGTTGTTCTGGCTGGCCGCGAAGGCGCTGCCGTTCGGGCCGTACGCGTAGATCGGGACGTCGGCGCCGGTGTGGCTGCCGGAGAGGTACGTCAGCCAGAGGCTGGCGTCCGCGCTGCCGTCCTTGACGCTCTTCGGGTCGTCCGGGGTACGGAAGGTCGCCGGGCCGAAGTTCTTCGCGTCGCCCGCGCCGGCGCCGTTGACGATCCCGCTGGAGCGGGCCGGGTCCTTGGCGCCCGAGGCGGTGCGGGACGGGGTGCTGTTGTTCGCCGTGTTGCCGGCGTCGACGTTGCCGGGGGGCGTCGCCGCTTCCGCGTTGGCGTAGCCCCCCTTCTCGATGATGTTGAACCCGGCGCACTCGTGGTCCGCCGTGACGACGACCAGGGTGTGGCCGTCCTTCTTCGCGAAGTCGTACGCGGCCTTCACCGCGTCGTCGAACGCCTTGATCTCGTCGAGCGTCTGCGCCGCGTCGTTGGCGTGCGAGCGCTTGTCGATCTGGGCGCCCTCGACCTGGAGGAAGAAGCCCTTGGCCTTCTTGCCGGCGCTCTTCTGGGCGTCACCGAGCAGGGAGATCGACTTGCTGGTCATCTCCGCGAGCGTGGGCTCCTGCTTCTCCGGGGCGCCGGCCGGCAGGCCCGCCTTCGCCCGCTCGACCGTCAGGTTGCCGCGGTTGAAGAGGCCGATGACCTTCTTGCCCCGCGTCTTGTCCAGCTCCGCCTTGGTCGCCACGCGCTGGCTCGCCGCAGTCTGCGCGGGCAGCTTGGCGTCGCCGAAGCTGCCGAGCACCTCGTAGCCCTGGGCCTTCAGCGCCTTCTGGTCGTCCGGCTGGAAGCGGGCGAGGCCGCCGCCGAGGATGACGTCCGCCGTGCCGTTGCGCGCGATCTGCTGCGCGATCGGCGTGATCAGGGTCTTGTCCTTGGGCGCCGTCTCGTAGGAGCCGTCGGCCTTCTTCGGCAGGCAGGCCGCGTCCGAGTAGACCGGGCCCTGGCAGCCGCGCAGCAGCGCGTGGCTGAACTGCGCCGCCGGGGTGGCGTCCGTGATCTCCGCGGTGGAGACGTTGCCGGTGGCGAAGCCGGCGGCCTTGGCCTGCTCCATCATCGTGACGACGCGCTTCTCGTACGAGTCCACGCCGATCGCGGCGTTGTACGTCTTGACGCCGGACGCCCAGGCGGTGGCGGAGCTGGCCGAGTCGGTCACCAGGGCCGGCTGGGCGCTGTCCTTCTCGACCGCGTACGTCGCCACCGCGCCGGTGTACGTCAGGCGCTCCATGTTCAGCTTGCCGGCGGCGCCGTAGAAACGGTCGCGGCCCGCCGTGACGTGCGTCCGGCCCATGCCATCGCCGAGCAGGTAGATCACATTGCGGATCTCCGGACCCCGACTGCTGGTCTGGGGGGCCGAGTTCGCGGCCACCGCGGTCCCGGCGGCCAGGGTGCCGGTCACGGCCAGAACGGTCAGGACCTTAGCGGGTCTGCCTCGCATAGCGGTATGTCTCCTCGTCCGGATCGAGTATTCGATCAGGTCCCCGACCCTAGGAGCGGGACATGAACGGCCCACGAGCGCACGGTGACCCCGGGGGGAACACCACTGTGGAGCGCGGCCCGTTCCGGCCCGTCGCGCACTGTGCCAGGATTCCCGCATGGTTTCCGTAGACCGCCATCTGGCGCCCGATGAACAGCTGGTGCACGCCACGCGCCAGCACTGGACCGAGATCGTCACCGAATTCCTGGTACTGGCACTGATCTGGGTGGTGGCGACCGTACTCATCTGGCTCACCCCATCGGGTGAGGACTGGGCCACCAATACCGACTATGTCATCCTTGGCCTCGCTCTGATCGCTTCCGTCCGGTACTGGCTGATACCGCTTCTCACCTGGCGCGGCACGCTGTACATCGTGACCACGAAGCGGATCTACAAGCGCAGCGGGTTTCTGACGAAGACCGGACACAGCATTCCGCTGGTCCGGGTCAACGACGTCTCGTTCCGCGCCACGCTGTGGGAGCGGATCATGCGGGAGGGGACGCTGTTCATCCAGTCCGCGTCCGAGCAGGGGATGCTCACCCTCAAGCACGTACCCGATCCGGAGGGCCTGAAGGATCTGATCTACCGGGCCGTGGACGATGAACAGAACGCACATCAGCGGGGCGGGTTCGAGGGACCGGTACCACCCCAGCACTGACCGGCGGCGGAAAAGGCCCGGCGCCGCGCTGACGTCCGCACGACACCCCCTCGGCTACCTTTGGTGACTCCATCATCGCTTTGCGTGACACCAGGGAGTGCGTGTGAAGGTCGCCTGTGTCGGCGGCGGGCCCGCCGGACTGTATTTCTCCATCCTGATGAAGCGGCAGAACCCGTCCCACGACATCACCGTCCATGAGCGCAATCCGGCCGGTTCGACCTACGGCTGGGGCGTGACGTACTGGGGCGGTCTGATCCAGAAGCTCCACCACCACGATCCCGAGTCCGCCCGCGCCGTCCGGGAGAACTCCGTCTCCTGGAGCGACGGGGTCGCGCACATCCGCGACCACCGGACCACGCACCGCGGCGACGAGGGGTTCGGCATCGGCCGGCGCGTGCTGCTGGACATCCTCGCCGAACGGGCCCAGTCCCTGGGCGTCCGCGTGGAGTTCGGCCGCGGGATCACCCCGGACGGCGAGCTCCCGGAGGCCGATCTCCTCGTCGCCTGCGACGGGGTCGGCAGCGCGCTGCGCGAACGCCACGCCGGCCACTTCGGTACGGAGTCGGTGGCCGGGCGCAACGTCTACATCTGGCTCGGCACGACCAAGGTGTTCGCCGCCTTCACGTTCGCCTTCGTGGAGACCGAGCACGGCTGGATCTGGGCGTACGGATACCCGTTCGGCCCCGAGCACAGCACCTGCGTCGTCGAGTGCTCACCGGCGACCTGGACGGGGCTGGGGCTCGACGAGGCGAACGAGGCCGACGGGCTGGCCCTGCTGGAGAAGCTCTTCGCCGAACCGCTCGACGGACATCCGCTGATCGGCCGGGCGGAGTCCGGCGGCGACGCGCGCTGGCTGACGTTCCGTACCGTCACCAACCGGACCTGGTCCCACGGCAATCTCGTACTCCTCGGCGACGCGGCCCACACCACGCACTACTCCATCGGCGCGGGCACCACCCTCGCCCTGGAGGACGCCATCTCCCTGGCCGGCGCGCTGCGCGGGCAACTCGACCTGCGCACCGCGCTCGCCCACTACGAGCGCGAGCGCCGCTCCGCGCTGCTCCCCACACAGAGCGCGGCCCGCTACAGCGCCCAGTGGTACGAGAACCTGCCCCGCTACACCAAGCTGCCGCCCGAGCAGATGTTCGCGCTGCTCGGCCAGCGGCACTCCCCGCTGCTGCCGCACCTGCCGCCCGCGCTGTACTACCGGCTGGACCGGACGGCCGAGCGGCTCGACGCGCTGCGCCGGTTCAAGCGCTGGCTGGGCCCGAAGGTCGCCAGGACAGTGCACTCCCGGCTGAGGTAAGGGTGAACGCATGACAGAGAGCGAGAGCACACACTTCCGGGGCGTTCCGGTGCTGGTGCTGGGGGTCGTCGAGGGAGATCCGCCGTTCCGGATCGTGGAGATCCACGGCGAGCCGGCCGGCAAGGCGTACGCGATGGAGGACGTGGTGAGAATCGCCTTCCACGCGGGGCTGACCCATATCGATCTGGACGATCTCGACACGGTCCGCTGGGTGGGCGGCGGCAAATACACCTGGCACGTCAGGCACTGGCTCTGACACGCCCGGACGGGCCGGATTCCCTCCCGGCCACCACTCCGATGGCCCCTTCGCGTCGCGGAAGCGCCCCACCCGGAACAGAATCCCGAGGTAGTACGGTGCGCGGCAATTCAGCGTATTCGGCGTATTCAGCGCATCGCAGTACTCGGCGTATTTCGACCCGTGGATCGCGGAAGGCAGAAACCCATGAAGGAACACGTAGGTAAACGGGGCGGTCTCATCGGCGAACTGTCCGCGGAGTTCGCCGGGACCATGATCCTCATCCTCTTCGGCTGCGGAGTGGTGGCCCAGGTGCTGGCCGGCGGGCTCGGCGACCACGACAGCATCGCCTGGGCGTGGGGGCTCGGGGTGACCCTCGGGGTGTACGTGGCCGCCCGGCTCAGCGGCGCCCACATCAACCCGGCGGTGACCCTGTCGTTCGCGCTCTTCCGCGGGTTCGAGTGGCGCAAGGTGCTCCCCTACGTGCTGGCGCAGACGGCGGGGGCGTTCGTGGCGGCGCTGCTGGTGCGCTGGAACTACACGGAGGTGCTGGCCAAGGCCGACCCCGGACACACCCACAAGACCCAGATCGTGTTCTCCACGCTCCCCGGCAACGGCTCGCTCCCGGTGAGCGAGTGGGGGGCGCTGCGGGACCAGATCATCGGTACGGCCATCCTGGTCCTGGTCCTCTTCGCGCTCACCGATCTGCTCAACAGCCCGCCCGGAGCCAACCTCGGGCCGCTGCTCATCGGTCTGCTGATCGTCGCGATCGGCATGGCGTGGGGCACCGACGCCGGTTACGCCATCAACCCGGCGCGCGACTTCGGGCCCCGGCTGGCCAGCTTCATCACCGGGTACCACGGGGCGTGGCGGGACCAGTACGGCAATCTCTACTTCTGGGTGCCCATCGTGGGCCCGCTGATCGGCGGCCCGCTCGGCGCGTTGCTGTACAAGTTCTTCATCGCCAAGTACCTGCCGACCAAGGAGCAGGAGATCGGCAGGATCCCCGAGGCCGACCCGGTGAAGTGAGCGGAGCGCCCGTACGGAGCCGGGGCGCCCCGCCCCGGCTCCGTACGCTCACACCACGACGGGCAGCCCCTCCAGCCCCCGGATCACGAAGTTCGGCTTGCGGACCGGTTCCGCGGCCGGGCCGAGGCCGGGGGCTCCGTCGAGCAGGGCGGCCATCGACGCGGCGAGTTCGATCCGGGCCAGCGGGGCGCCTATGCAGTAGTGGATGCCCGCGCTGAAGGAGATGTGCGGGTTGTCCCGGCGGCCGAGGTCGAGGGTGTCCGGCGCGGTGAAGACCGCCGGGTCGTGGTTGGCGGAGCCGAAGAGCAGGGCGACCTCGGCGCCGCGCGGGATGGTGGTCCCGCCGATCTCCACCGGGTCGAGCACCCACCGTTCGAAGAGCTGGAGCGGTGTGTCGTAGCGCATCAGCTCCTCGACGGCGGTGGGCAGCAGGGAGCGGTCGGCGCGCAGCGCGGCGAGCTGCTCCGGGTGCCGGAACAGGGCGTGCCAGCCGTTGACGGTGGAGTTGACGGTGGCCTCGTGCCCGGCGTTGAGCAGCAGGGCGCAGGTGGCGACCATCTCGGCCTCGGTCAGCCGTCCGCCCTCGTCGTGGGCGGCGATCAGCCCGGAGATCAGGTCCGTGCCGGGTTTCTCGCGCCGGGCTGCGATGAGTCCGCGCAGATACGCGGAGAACTCCAGCGAGGCGGTGACCGCCTGCCGGGCCGTCTCCTCCGGCGGGTTCAGCTCGTACATCGCGCAGATGGCCGCCGACCAGGGCCGCAGCAGCGGGCGGTCCTCCTCGGGAACGCCGAGCATCTCGGCGATGACGGCGACGGGCAGCGGTTCGGCGACGGCGGTGAGCAGATCGCCCCCGCCCTCGTCGACGAGCCGCCCCACCAGTTCGGCCGCGAGCTTCTGTACATACGGCTGGAGCTGTTCGACCGTGCGGGGCGTGAACGCCTTCGAGACCAGGCGGCGGATCCGGGTGTGGTCCGGCGGCTCCAGCTCCAGCATCCCGCGGTCGTTCAGCTCGTGGAAGGGCTCATGGCCGGCGGGCGGCGGGGTCCTGCCGAACTCCTCGTGGCTGAACCGGTGTCCGTACGAGCGGCCGAGGCGCCGGTCCCGCAGCAGCGCGGAGACGTCCGCGTGGTGCGGGACGAGCCACTGGTCGCTGGGTGCGTAGTAGTGCGCCCGGCCCCGCGCCCGCAGTTCGGCGTAGGCGGGGTAGGGGTCGGCGAGGAATTCGGGCGACCGGGGGTCGAAAGCTGGCATGCCAGGACCGTAACCGGCGGCGTGCCCCGGCGGCCAGCGAGGCCGGATGCGACGACGCGGGTGTCACGACGGCAGGTGTCCCCGGAGCGCGAGGGCGAGGCCGCTCTCGGCGTCCGTCACCAGGCCGAGCTGGTAGGCGCTCTCGTACGCCGGATCGCCCGCCGCCTCGCGCGCGCGCCGCTCCCACTCGTCGCGGATGGCGCCCAGTTCGGGGGTGCCCCGGTGCGGGTGGCCGATCATGCGCCAGTACGTGTGTCCCGTACCGGAGGTACGGGCGGCCGCCACGCCGTCGCCCCGGGCCGCGATGGCCCCGGCGAGCAGGTCGAGGCCGAGGGCGATGCCGAGGCTGTCGCGCAGCTGGTACTTGCCGGCGAGCATGGCGCGCGCGTGCCTCTCGGCGTCACGCGCGCGGCCCCGCAGGAGCTCTATCAGGGCCAGTTGGTGGTCGGCGTAGGCGCGGGCCCAGTGTTCGCCGTAGCCCAGGCTGAGCTGCTGGAGGTCGGCGGCGTCCTCGTACGCCTCGTCGAGGCGGCCGAGCGCGGAGAGCGCGAAGAGCCGTATCACCCGGCACCGCAGGTGGGACGGGGCGTCGTGGGGGGCGCTGGTCACATGGCGCAGGGCGCGGTCGGCGACGGTGAGGGCGGACCGGGGACGGCCCATCATCAGATAGGTGAAGCTGACGGAGTGGGCGGCGGACAGCACGGACTCGGGGTCCTGGTCGTGCCAGGCGGCGAGGCTGCACTCCTCTCCGAGCCTTCTGGCGTCCTCGTGGTCGCCCTGGAGCGTGCGGGTGATGCCGAGCGCCCAGAGCGCGCGGATACGGTCGGGCCCGCGCGCGGACGTGCGGCTCAGCGCGCGTTCGAGATAGGCGCGGGCCTCGTGCAGATGGCCGCAGCAGCTCCAGAAGAGCCCGGTGTGGCCGGCCATCCGCATGGCCCGCTCGGGTTCCTCGGCGAGCAGGTGGTCGAGGGCGGCGCAGAGATCGGCGTGGCAGTCGGCGATCCTGCGGTACCAGGCGACCTGGCGCGGGCCGAGCCAGCCGGCGTGCGCCAGGGCGGCGGTCTCGGCGAAGTGGCCGGCGTGCCGGGTGGCGAGGAGGTCCCGTTCACCGAGCTCCGCGAGCCACATCGTGCCGTACTCGCGGAGCGTGTCGAGCATCCGGTAGCGGTCGCCGTCGCGCTGGAGGACGGACTGCGCGGCGAGCCGCTCCAGGAGGACGGGAACGTCGTGGCCGGCGAGCGGCCCGCCGGCGCAGACGGCCCGGGCGTCGGCCACGTCCACGGCGCCGGGGAAGACCGAGAGCCTGGCCCACAGGAGCCGTTCGAGGGGCGCGCAGAGTTCGTGGCTCCAGCCGATGGCGGTACGGAGGGCCCGGTGGCGCTGCGGCCATACGGAGTCGTCGGCGAGGACGTCGAGCCGGGCGGTGGTCCGCGAGACGAACGGGGACGCGGCCCCGGAGGCGGCCCCGGACGTGGTGTCCCGCAGCCGGGCGGCGATCTGCTCGACGCCATTCTCGCGGAGCCGGGCGCAGGCCAGCTCGACGGCGAGCGGGATCCCTTCGAGGCGGTGGCAGATCTCGGCGACGGCCGCGGCGGCGGCCGGGGTGTCGAGGGGGACGTCGGGCGCGGCGGTGGCGGCCCGGTCGTGGAAGAGCCGGACGGCCTCCTGGCCTGCGCCGCCGGCGGGCAGCGGCCCCACGTCGAGGAGGTGTTCGCCGGCGATGCCGAGCGGCTGTCTGCTGGTGGCGAGGACGGTCAGGGCGGGCGCGGCGTCGAGGAGGTCGGCCACAACGCCGGCGCAGGAGACGATCACCCGTTCGCAGCAGTCGAGGACCAGCAGCGCACGGCGTCCGGCCAGCCATTCGCCCAGCGCCTCCACGGGCCGGCGCGGGCTGTGGTCCAGGAGGCCGACGGCGTCGCAGACGGTGGCGATGAGCAGCCGGTCGTCCTGGAGGGGCGACAGGTCGGCCCACCAGACCCCGTCCGGATGACGGGCCCGCGCCCGGTCCGCGGCGCGCAGCGCGAGACGGCTCTTGCCGACGCCGCCGCCGCCCGTGAGAGTGACCAGCCGGTGCTCTTGCAATGCTCGCTCGACAGCGTCCAGTTCGGTCTCTCGGCCGATGAAACTGGTCGTGACGACGGGAAGGTAGCCCACCACGGGTACATCCTGGCCCTGTTGGGATCCCTGGCCGATACCTGTGGCGGAAAACGGTGAGAAACGGCCGGTATTAGTCGCAGTCGGTCAAGGAGTGTCACGTTCCGCTGCGCTGAGCGGTCGGAGTGGTGACCGCCGCCTCGGGGAATCCGCTCGTACGCCACGAGGCACCGTCCCAGGTGACCGCGAACCCCTCGTAACCGTCCAGGGATTCCAGCCAGTCCTGGGCCCGCTCCCCCATCGCGAAGGCGGCGGTCGCGTAGGCGTCGGTCAGGGTGAGCCCGGCGCCGACGACGGTGAGGGACGCGGGTCCCGCGGCGGGGGCGCGGCGGCGCGGGTCGAGGATGTGGGCGCCGCGTTCGGCCGTACCGGAGGTGGCGATGGCGAGGTCGCGGCCGGTGACGAGCGTGCAGAGCTCGCCGGGGCGCAGCGGGTGGGCGACTCCGATGTGCCAGGGGGTGCCGGGGAACGGCTCGCCGGTCAGCCGGAGGTCGCCGCCGCCGTTGACGCAGGTGTTGCGGGCGCCGGCCTCGCGCAGGATCCGCGAGGCGTGTTCCACGGCCCACCCTTTGACCAGCCCGGACGGATCGAGGGTGCCGCCGGCCCGGTCGCTGAACCAGCCGCCGGTGGTCCGCTCGGCGCCCGCGCACAGGGCGAGGACGTCGCGTACCTCCTGGGGGCACTGCGCGGGGTGCAGTTCACCGCGCCCGAGCCGGCTGATGACACTGTCGGGGCGGTACGTGGAGAACACCTCGTCGACGTGGTGCAGCCAGACGACCGCCTCGCGCAGCGCCGCGTGGAGGACCGGGGTGCGCTGGTCGCGGATGTCGAAGGAGAAGACGGTGCCCATCACGTGTTCGACGTGACGCAGACCGCGTGGGCGGTCGGAGGCGGGTGCGGAGGCGGGTGCGGGTGCCGGGTCGTAAGCGAGTGTGTGTGCGGGTGCGAGGGTGTGCGTGGTCTCAGACATCGGTCTTGTCCAATGCGCTCTGGAGGGAGTCGATATAACCCTGGCTGGTGTAACTGGCGCCGGAGACCGCGTCGATACGCGCGCTCTGGGCGGTCAGGGCCTCCTGGGTCAGACGGGGCACGGCATCGGCGGCGATCTGCTGGCTGCGGCCCTCCGAGGGCATTTGAAGGACTTTGACGGCGGTCAGTTCGCCGTTCTTGACGGTGATGGCGAGCTGGACCGTACCGTACCGGGTGCTGATGGCGTCGCCGGTGTACGTACCACTGGACGTGGATGTGGACGCGGACGCGGTGGCGCTCGGTTCCGATGTCGCCGTCGGGGTCGAGGTCGGGGTCGGTGCCGGTGTGCCGACGGCCAGTTGGGTGGTGGTCTGGTGGGGCTTGAGTGCGAGCAGCAGAACGACCAGGGTGGCGGTCGACGCGGCGGCGAGGACGGCTCTGCGCACGGGGGTCTCCTCAGAACTCGAACGACTCGTGGTGGATGTGGTGGCGCGGCACTCCGGCGTCGCCCAGGGCACGCTTCGCGGCGTCGGTCATCCCGCGCGGGCCGCAGAGATACACCTCGTGGGCGGCGAGACCGGGGACGAGGCGGCTCAGCCCGTCGGCGGTCAGGGGTGCGGGTGCCTCCTGGCCGGCGGCTTCGCTGAGGAGGTAGTGGACGGTGGCGCCGCGCGCGGCGGCGATGGCGTCCAGCTCCCCGCGCAGGGCCAGGTCCTCGGCGCGCCGCGCCAGATGGACCAGGGTCACCTGGCCGGGCAGGGTCTCGAAGAGCGCCCGCAGCGGTGTGATTCCGACGCCGCCCGCCAGCAGCAGGACGTTCGGGGAGCGGCGCCTGGCTTCGGTGAAGGCGCCGTACGGTCCCTCCGCCCAGACCCGGGTGCCGGGCTTGAGGCGGGCCAGGGCCGCGCTGTGGTCGCCCGACTCCTTCACGGTGATGCGCAGCAGACGGTCGTGTGGCGGTGCGGACAGGGAGTACGGGTTGGCGCTCGCCCACAGTCCGGGGGCGAGGAACCGCCAGCGGAAGAACTGGCCCGGCCGCGCGCCCAGTTCGCCGAGGCGCTCGCCGGTCAGGTGGACGGAGACGACGCCCGGCGCCTCGGGGACGACCTGGGTGACGCGCAACCGGTGGCGCAGGTTGTGCCGTACGGGAGCGAGGAAGCGGTACCAGAGGATGAGCGCGGCGACGCCCAGGTAGAGGGTGTACCAGGCGAGTTGGGCGGGGCGGTTGCCCACGAAGTCGGCGCCGTTGCTGAGTTGATGGAAGAAGGCGAGGAACACCGCGAGATACGTGGCGAAGTGGAGGTAGTGCCAGGTCTCGTAGCGCAGTCTGCGGCGCGCGGCCCGCGCCGACACGAACGCCGTCCCGAGCAGCAGCAGGAAGGCGGCGGTCGCCTTGAGCATGTCCGGGTAGTCCAGGACGAAGGTGGTGGTCTGCTCCACCACACCGGTGTCCGCGGCGAGCGAGTAGCCCCAGATGATCAGCACGATATGGGCGGTGACCAGCGAGATCGTGTACCGGCCGCCCATCGCGTGCCACCGCGCCAGCCGGTCGCTGCCGATGTTGTGATCCAGAAGCGGAATCCGGGCCATCAGCGCCACCAGCACGGCACACGCGTACCCCGCGAGCAGCCCGGTGATCCGCCCCGCGTCCGTCACCCACCCGGCCGCGCCCACCACCGCCTCGGTGTCCGCCCACCAGAGGGCGAGCACCCCGGCGGCCCCGCCCCAGATGACGCCCTGCGCCACCAGCGGAACGGCCGAACGCGGCCGGGAGAGCCGACGCGGTGTGTGCCGCTGTCCCGGCGGCGCGGATCCGTCCGTACCGTTGCGCGCGTGGGTCGCGGTGCTCATGGGGCCTCTCTTCGCCGGTGAGCGGCCAGCGTCGCAGCGCAGTCTGAGAGAACCTTTTGAAGTTCTTGTGACCGGGATGAGTGGATCACTTGTCCGCTGTTGAGGGGCCCGCCGTGCCGGGCGACGCGCGGACATGCGCGCGCTCGCCCTGTCTTCCGATGAGGCTCAGGAACTCGACGGGCCCGGCGCCGGTGGCCCCGAACCAGTGCGGGGTGCGGGTGTCGAACTCCGCCGCCTCTCCGGACGCGAGGATGAGGTCGCGCTCCCCGAGCACCAGGCGGAGCGTCCCGTTGAGGACATAGACCCAGTCGTAGCCCTCATGGGTGCGCAGGTCGGGCTGGTCGTCGTCGCGTCCGGCCGGGAGGACGAACTTGTACGCCTGGATGCCGCCGGGCCTGCGGGTCAGCGGCAGGACGACCGAGCCGTCGCCGCAGGGGATGGGGCGCAGATGGATACGGGGGTCGCCGGTCGGCGGCGCGTCGACGAGTTCGTCGAGTGTGACGCCGTGGGCGCGGGCGAGCGGCAGCAGCTGTTCGAGCGTGGGGCGGCGCAGCCCGGCCTCCAGCCGGGACAGGGTGCTGGCGGAGACGCCGGTCTCCGCCGCGAGCTCGGCGAGGGTGACGTCGCGCCGGAGCCGCAGGCGTTTCAGCCTCGGTCCGACGGCGTCGAGGGTGCGATCGACGCTTTCATCCATCCCGTACATCCCTTACATCCGTCCCGCCTACGTCCATCCCGCCATTTTGCCATTCGGCAACAGCATTTGCGCACGGCCTTCGCTGTCAGCACCCTGAGGAGCGAACCGAACGAGGAGACGATCCATGACGCACGGATTCGACAAGGACTACTGGGAGCGGCACTGGCGGCAGGGGCGGGCCGGGGGCTCCGGATCCATGGCCGGTAACCCGCCGAACCCGTATCTCGCGCGCGAGACCGGCGGTCTCGCACCGGGCACGGCACTGGACGCGGGGTGCGGCAGTGGCGCCGAGGCGATCTGGCTCGCCTCCCACGGCTGGCACGTCACCGCGGCCGACATCTCGTCCGAGGCCCTCGCCCGCGCCGCCGGGCGCGCGGCGACGAGCGGGGCCGGCGAGCGGCTGCGGTGGGTCGAGGCCGATCTGGGCGCCTGGACCCCGGACGTACGGTTCGACCTGGTCATGACCCACTACGCCCACCCGGCGATGCCCCAGCTGGAGTTCTACGACCGCGTCGCCGCATGGGTGGCGCCCGGCGGCACCCTGCTCATCGTGGGCCATCTGCACACCCCGGACCCGGCCGGCCACGGCCACGGCAACGGCCACCACCCTCCCGCCGAGGCGTCGGCCACCCCCGCGGCCATCACCGCGCGTCTGGACAGCACGGAGTGGGAGATCGTCACCGCCGAAGAGCACCTCCGTACGCTCACCGGCCCCGAGGGGCGGCCGGTCCCCCTCCGCGACGTCGTCGTACGCGCCACCCGGCGCTGAACGCGGCCTGCTCGGACGGCCGCCCGGGACGGCCGCCGGTCAGGGCGTGTGCGACGTGATCAGGTCGGCGGCCCGTTCCGCGAGGACCATGACCGTCACCACGGGGTTGGTCGCGGTGAGTGTCGGGAAGGCGGAGGCGTCGGCGACGCGCAGCCCCTCCACACCTCGTACCCGCAGTTCGGGGTCGAGAACGGCCAGCGGGTCGTCGTCGGCGCCGATCCGGCAGGTACCACTGACGTGGTACACCGTCTGGTGCGTGGCGCGGGCGACGCGCGAGAGGTGCTCGTCGGACTGCACGTCCGGGCCGGGGAAGACCTCTCGCACCAGCCAGGAGCGCATGGGCTCCTCCTCGGCGATCCGCCGCGCGGCGCGCACCCCCGCGAGCAGCATCTTCTCGTCGTGGCCTGCCGGGTCGGTGAAGTAGCGGTAGTCGATCTTCGGAGGTTCTTCGATGTCGGCCGTCTCGATCCACACCCGGCCACGGCTCGCGGGCTTGGCCACGTTCGGGGCGATCGCGACGATGTTCTCGGGGAACACCACACCCTGCGCCAGCGGATGGTCGACGACGGGCTCGACCGGGAAGTGCATCAGGACGTCGGGCGCGTCCTCGCGGTCCGTCAGGGTGAGCATCGCGCCCGCGTCCCAGCCGCTCGCGCTCGTGGCCGGCGGCGGCCCGGTGGACTCCCAGACCACCAGCCCCTCCGCGTGGTCCTGAAGGTTCTCGCCGACGCCCGGCGCGTTCACGAGCACCTCGACTCCGGCGGCGTCGAGGACGTCGGACGGTCCGATGCCGGACAGCTGCAACAGCTTGACGGTGTCGATCGCGCCGGCGCTGATGACCGTCTCGCGCCGGGCCGCGCAGAGCCCGCCGTCGTCGAGTTCGGCACCGGTCGCCCGGAGGACACCGCCCGCACGGCGCTCCAGGACGACACGCCTGACGCGGGCCCCGGTGAGGACGTGGAGGTTGGGCCGGGAGCCGGCGAGTGCGTGGATGTAGTGGATGGAGGTGGAGGACCGCAGGTTGGACTCCGGTGTGTAGCCCACCTCGAAGAAGCCGGCGCCGCGCGCGCCGGCGTCGAGCCGGCCGTCGTTCCACTCGTCCTGCACGGGAACGCCCAGTGCCTTGGCCGCGGAGGCGACGACGTCGGCGACGAAGGGGTTGCGGTCCTGCGGCGCGACGGGATGGATGGGCGTCAGCAGCCGGTCGTAGTACGGCAGCACGGCCTCGGGGGTCCAGCCGGTGGCGCCGAGTTCCACCCACTCCCGGAGGTCGGAGGCGAGCGGGCGCCACGCGATCATCGTGTTGGTGGTGGAGCAGCCGCCGAGGATGCGCATCCGCGTCTGCCTGACAGCGGAATTGCCGCGCTCCTGGGGCACACTGCGGTAGTCGAGGTCGTACTCGCTCTCAACCATCTCCGCCCAGCGGCGGATCGCGCGGGCGCGCTCCTCGTGCAGGTCGCTCGGCCCCCACTCCAGAAGCGCGACGCTGACCCCGGGGTCTTCGGAGAGCCGGGAGGCGAGGACGCATCCCGCCGTACCACCGCCCACGACCACGTAGTCGTACTCGGGGACGGTGGGGGCGGGCGATGGTGTCGTCATGACCGGGTGACCTCCTGTGCGGCGTACATGTGCAGAGTGTCCTGCACCGGGCTGATCCGGACGAAGTGCGCGGCGCCGTGCTCAGTTCGTCTTCGCGGCCGGGGTGAGCGCGTCCGTCCGCGCCGCGGGCGGCTGTGCGGCCGTGCCCTGCGTGCGGCGCATGAGGAAGAAGTAGAGGGGGCAGATGACGGCGAGGCCCACGACCCAGGAGATGTCGACGCCGTCGAGGGCCTTCGCCACGGGCCCCTCGTACATGGTGGTACTCAGGAAGGGCAGCTGTACGAGGATGCCGAGGACGTAGCAGACGATGGCGTTGACGTTGAATCTGCCGTAGCGGCCTCCGTCGCGTTCGAAGAGCGCGTCGATGTCGTACTCGCCGTGGCGCACCGCGTAGTAGTCGATCAGGTTGACCGCGGTCCACGGGATCAGGACACACAGCAGCAGTGTCATGAAGTTGGTGAAGTTCACCAGGAAGTCGGCCCGTCCCAGGACCGCCATGGCCTGCGCGGCGAGGAAGAGAACACAACACACCACGCCGCGGCCGAGGGCACGGGGCATCCAGCGCGGAAACAGCGTCTGGCCGATGGTGATGGTGGACAGGGCGCCGCAGTAGAGGTTCATGGCGTTGGTGCCCGCGATGGCGAGACCGAACACCGCGACGACGAGCCCGCCGACACCGTGGGTGAACTGGCCGAGGCCCTGGACGGTGTCGTCCTTGGGGTACGCGGCACCGACGAGCGTGCCGAGGATCATCGGGAAGAGCGAGCCGAGCACTGCTCCGCCGTAGGTGGCCCAGAAGGCGGGGCGCACGCCGGTGTCCCGGGGCATGTAGCGCGTGTAGTCGGAGACGTACGGGGCGTAGGCGATCTGCCACAGCGCGGCCAGTGACACGGTGCCCATGAAGCCGGCCGCCGTGAAGCTGCCCGACGTCCAGGTGTGCGCGGGTGTGCCGTTGACGCCCAGTCCCCAGACGAAGGCGAGAACGAGCACGACGCCGGCCACGAGGCTGAGGACGCCGCTGAAGGCGTGGATCAACCGGTAACCGACGATGGCGCCGAGCACACTGAGCACACCGATGAGTGTGATGGCCAGGTCCTGGCCGATGTGCAGGAGAGAGGCGACGGCCTGGCCGCCGAGCACCAGGTTGGAGGCGAAGAAGGCCACGTACATGACCACGACGAGGACGACCACGAGGAGACTGCCGAAGGAGCCGAACTGCGCCCGGGTCTGGAGCATCTGGGGCACACCCAGCTGCGGCCCCTGCGCGGCGTGCAGCGCCATGACGACACCACCGACGATGTTTCCCACTGCCACGGCGAGGACGGCGGCCCACACCGGCAGGCCGTAGACGACGGTGGCCACGGCACCGGTCGCCACGGTCAGGAGCATGATGTTGGAGCCGAACCAGATGGTGAACAGATTGCGGGCGGTGCCGTGTCGCTCGGTGACCGGGATGTGGTCGATCGTGCGGACCTCGACGGCGGAACCCCGTGATGCGCTGGCATCAGTCATACGGCACCTTCTCGGGACGGAGGGGCGAATGCGGTCGGAAACGACCGGGCGCGAATGCTTGGGGAGTATGCTCCGCCGACGGCATGGCATCAGACAAACAAGAATTCGAGAAGCATTGCATCACTTTTACTGAGGAAGCAGAAGGGGCAATCCGATCGGTGCTCCGGCGTAGCACGGTGGAAACGGATGCGCGGTACGCGACTCCGTACGAGGAAGACACGAAGTGAAGCGAGGGAGAACGAGTTGAGCAAGCGCCCGGAGGTCACCCTCGTACAGTTGCACTACTTTGTCGCGGCAGCCGAGCGGCTCAGCATGACCGCGGCGGCACAGGACTTCTTCGTCGCCCAGTCCGCTGTCTCCGCGGCCATCGGGCAGCTGGAGCAGCAGGTGGGGGTGCAGCTCTTCATCCGGCAGCGCTCGAAGGGCCTGATCCTCACGGCCGCCGGCCTGCAGTTCCTCGGGGATGTCCGGGCGCTGCTGCTCAGCCTCGACGGCGCGCTGGACGCCGCACGCGGGTTCGACAACCAGGTCCGCGGCACGCTCCGCATCGCGTGTTTCGTCACCCTCGCGCCGTTCATGCTGCCCAGCCTGATCGCCAGGTGCCGCGCGGTGCACCCCTATCTGGACATCGCGGTGGAGGAGGTCGACGCCGAGGGCGGCAGGGAGGCGTTGCGCACCGGCCGGGCCGAACTCCTGCTGGGGTACGACTTCGCGCTGGGGGAGGATGTCGCCCGCGAGACCGTGGTGCAGGTGCCGCCGCACGTGATCCTGCCCCCGGACCATCCCCTCACCAAGGGCAAGCAGGTCTTCCTGCGGGAGCTGTCGACGGAGAAGTTCATCCTGCTCGACCTGCCCTACAGCCGGGACTACTTCCTGCGCGTGCTGTCGTCGGCCGGCCTGGAGCCGGACATCCGGCATCGCTCGGGCAGCTACGAGACGGTCCGTTCCCTGGTCGCCCACGGGCACGGATTCTCCATACTCAATCAGCGGCCGGCGCACGACCTCACCTATGACGGCCACCCGGTGACCGCACTGCCGATCGCGGACGCCGTGCCGTCCCTGCCTGTCGTGGTCGCCTCCTTGCGCGGTGTACGGCAGAGCGCGCGGGCCCGCGCGGTGTCCACCGTGATCCGCGAGGTGGCGCTGCGTACGGTGAGCATGCCCCGCCCGGCGACGACGGACGGCCGGGGCGACCACTGAGGGGTATGTTTCCGCCGGGTTACGAGAAAAAGTCTCCGGACGCGGTCGACAGGTGAGACGGAACAGGTCGATATGTCGGGGTCGGCTTACGCCGCGGCACGCCGCACTCCCCGGCCTTCTGCATCTGTTGATCTGATGCCCTGTAGCTGAAACATCTGTTGGACACGGCTTTCCGCAGGTCCAAGGATGGCTTCAGCGGCAGCACCGTCACATCGACGCACGGGCGGGAGTGCCGCCCGAGCGGAGGTTGCTATGTCGATGGAAGAGACCGAGGTAGTCGTCGTCGGGGCGGGCCAGGCGGGTGTGGCGATGAGCGAGCATCTGGGCGCCGCGGGCATCCCGCACATCGTCCTGGAGCGGCACCGCGTCGCCGAGCGCTGGCGTTCCGAGCGGTGGGACTCCCTGGTCGCGAACGGGCCCGCGTGGCACGACCGGTTTCCCGGAATGGAGTTCTCCGCCGTCGCCCCCGACGGCTTCGCGTCGAAGGAGCAGGTCGCCGACTACTTCGTCGCCTACGCCGAGAAGATCGGCGCCCCGGTCAGGTGCGGGGTCGAGGTGACCTCGGTACGCAGGCACACCGGCCGCCCCGGTTTCCGGGTCGAGACATCGGCGGGCGCCATTGACGCGCGCTTCGTCGTGGCCGCGACCGGGCCGTTCCAGCGGCCGGTGATCCCGCCCATCGTTCCGGACGGCGCCGTCTCCGTACAGATCCACTCCAGCGGGTACCGGAACCCGGGGCAGCTGCCCGACGGCGCGGTCCTCGTGGTCGGGGCCGGCTCCTCGGGCGTGCAGATCGCCGACGAGCTGCGCCGTTCCGGACGCCGCGTCTTCCTCTCCGTCGGTCCTCATGACCGGCCTCCCCGCGAGTACCGCGGGCGTGACTTCTGCTGGTGGCTGGGCGTACTGGGGCGCTGGGACGCGGAGGCGCCCCCGCAGGGTGCCGAGCACGTCACCATCGCGGTCAGCGGCGCACGCGGCGGCCACACCGTCGACTTCCGCACGCTGGCCGCGGACGGCATCCAGCTCGTCGGACTGACCGCGTCCCACGCCGACGGGACCCTGCGTTTCGCCCCGGACCTCGCCACGAACATCGCCGAGGGCGACGCCAAGTATCTCGAACTTCTCCGCGCGGCCGACGCGTACGTCGAGCGGTACGGGCTCGGTCTGCCCGAGGAACCGGAAGCCCATGTCCTCGGTCCCGACCCGGAGTGCGTGACCTCTCCCCTCCTGGAACTCGACCTGGCCGAGGCGGGGGTGACGTCGATCGTCTGGGCGACGGGCTTCGCCGCCGACTACGGCTGGCTGGAGGTCGACGCGTTCGACGGGAAGGGCCGTCCGGACCAGCGGCGCGGGGTGGCCCGCGAGCCCGGTGTGTACTTCCTTGGCCTGCCGTGGCTGTCCCGGCGCGGATCGAGTTTCATCTGGGGTGTCTGGCACGACGCCCGTCATGTCGCCGACCACATCACGACCCGGCGGAGCTATCTCACGTACGGCGGTACCGACGACCGGCCTGGCGCCGACGGCCGGTCCGCCACCGACGACCGGCCCGCCACCGCCGGTCTGCCCGGCACCACGCCCGCGCCCCAGAAGTGACCGAGGAGTACACGATGACCTCCCCAGCCGAGGGCCGCCCCGTACGGGCCCCGATCGTCGCCGGCGGCCACACCCGGATCCGCCCGTTCAACACCCGCGACACGTATCCCGAGCAGAACCTCGACAACGACCTCTGCCAGGCCGTCGTCGCGGGGAACACCGTCTACGTCCGCGGGCAGATCGGCCAGGACCTCGCCACCAGCGAGTCCGTGGGCCTCGGTGACGCCGGGGCGCAGGCCGAGCAGGCCATGGCGAACATCAAGATGCTCCTCGAAGAGGCGGGCAGCCGGATGGACCATCTGGTGAAGCTGACGATCTACCTCGTCGATCCCCGGTACCGGGAGGCGGTGTACCGCGCGGTGGGCCGCTGGACCAGGGGCGTGCATCCCATCTCCACCGGCCTGGTGGTCTCCGCCCTGGCCAGGCCCGAGTGGCTGTGCGAGATCGACGCCGTCGCGGTGATCCCGGAGGGGCGGCGGACATGACCTTCTCCCTCGTGGTCAGGGACGGCGGCCGGTTCGGCATCGCGGTCAGCTCGTCGAGCCCGGCGGTCGCGGCGCGCTGCGCGCATCTGCGGCCGGGCGTCGGCGCCGCCGCCTCGCAGAACATCACCGACCCCACCCTCGGCACCGGTCTGCTCGACCGGCTCGCCGCGCACGGTGACGCGTCGCGCGCGCTGGCGGAGGTCACCGGCGCGGACGGCAACGCGGCGACCATCGGGTACCGGCAGCTGACCGTCCTCGGCCGCTCCGGCCCCGGGCACGCCTTCAGCGGCCCGCACACACTCGGCACCCACGCTTCGGCCACCGCCGACGGCGCGGTGGCGGCGGGCAACATGCTGGCCGGAACCCATATCCCCGACGTCCTCCTCGACACCTGGTTCACGACCGGCGGGGAACTGGAAGAGCGTCTGGTGGCCGCGCTCCGGGCGGCTCTGGCGGCCGGTGGCGAGGAGGGGCCGGTGCACTCCGCCGGTCTCGCGGTCGTCGCGGACGCCGGCTGGCGGGTGACCGACCTGCGGGTGGACTGGGCCGACGACCCCGTCGAGCGGCTCGCCGGGCTCGTCGACGTATGGCTGCCGCAGCGGGACGACTATGTGCGGCGCGGTCTCGACCCCGCCTCCGCACCGTCGTACGGCGTTCCGGGCGATCTGTGATGGGCACGCTGAAGGAGGCCGCCCGGCGCGAGGTCGAGCGTCACGCCACGGAGCTGATCGCCCTCTCCGAGCGGCTGCACGCCGATCCGGAGACCGCCTGGGAGGAGCGGCGTGCCGCCGCCGCCGTACCGGAGCTGCTCGACCGGGCCGGCTTCGAGGTCACCCCGGCCTATCTGGGCCTGGAGACCGCGTTCCACGCCCGGTACGGGAGCGGGCCCGTCCGGATCGCGCTGTGCGCCGAGTACGACGCGCTGCCGGGTCTGGGCCACGCCTGCGGACACAACCTCATCGCCGCGAGCTCGGTCGGCGCCGCCCTGGGGCTCGCCGCCGTCGCCGACGACGCGGGGCTGACCGTGGAGGTCTACGGCACACCCGCCGAGGAGGGCGGCGGCGGCAAGATCGAGATGCTGGACCGGGGCGCCTTCACCGGGGTGGACCTGGCCATGATGGTGCACCCGGCTCCCGTCGACGTCGCCGAGGCCCGCCCGTTCGCGGTCAGCCACTCCAGGATCTCCTACACCGGGCAGTCCGCCCACGCCGCGGCCTACCCCGAAGCCGGGATCAACGCCGCCGACGCCTTCACCGTGGCACAGGTCGCCATCGGGCTCCTGCGCCAGCAACTCCCCGCCTCGGCACGCGTGCACGGGGTGGTGACCCACGCGGGGGACGCGCCGAACGCCATCCCGGGCCGTACCTCGGGGCGGTGGTACGTACGGGCGGAGACGCTGGCCGAACTGGCCGAGGTGGAGCCACGGGTCATGCGGGCCTTCGAGGCCGGGGCCCTCGCCACCGGCTGCGAGATCGAGATCGAGCCGGAGAGCCAACCGTACGCGGAGTTCCGCACGGACGAGACCGCGCTCGGGCACTACCGGCTCAACGCCCGAGCCCTGGGGCGGGAGTTCGCCCCGCCCGGCCAGGCCGCACGGATGAACCGCGCCTCCACGGACATGGGCAACGTCTCCCAGGTGGTGCCGGCCATCCACCCGTACATCGGGATCGGTTCCCTGCCCGCCACCAACCACCAGCACGAGTTCGCCGCGTTCTGCGTCGGCGGACCCGCCGAACGCGCGCTGCTCGACGGGGCGGTCGCACTGGCCTGGACCGGAGTGGACCGGGTCACGACGGCGGGGCGAGCCTCGTGACGCCGAAGAGCCCCGGCCGCGGTGGGCTCTCCCCCGCCCCATGACGCACGCCCCATGACGCAATGGAAGGCAGAAGCATGACAACGCACTCCTCCTGGCGGCAGCGCGCCGCCGACTTCGCACCCCGCACGCGGCTGTTCATCGACGGAGCATGGGCCGACCCGGTGGACGGCGGCCTGCTGCCCACCGTGAACCCGGCCACCGGCGAGGTCACTGCCCGGGTGGCGGCTGCCTCGGCCGCCGACGTCGATCGCGCCGTTGCCGCGGCCCGTACCTCCTTCGAGGACGGCCGCTGGTCACGCACCGCACCAGCCGAGCGCAAGAGGGTCCTGCTCGCCCTCGCCCGCCTCATCGAGGAGAACGGCGAGGAGCTCGCCCTCTGCGACACCCTCGACATGGGCAAGCCGATCGCGGAATCGTACGGCACCGACGTCCCCGGCGCGGCCGGCGTCTTCGCCTGGTACGCCGAGGCCGTCGACAAGCTCTACGACGAGATCGCCCCCACGCCGCCCGGCAACCTCGCCCTGGTACGACGCGCCCCGCTCGGTGTGGTGGGCGCGGTGGTGCCCTGGAACTTCCCCCTGGACCTCGCGAGCTGGAAGCTGGCCCCCGCCCTGGCCGCCGGCAACAGCGTCGTCCTCAAACCCGCCGAGCAGTCTCCCCTGTCGGCGCTGCTGCTCGCCGAGCTCGCCGCCGAGGCGGGGCTCCCCGACGGGGTGCTGAACGTCGTCCCCGGACCGGGCGGGACCGCCGGACGCGCGCTCGGCCTCCACCCGGACGTGGACACCCTTGTCTTCACCGGCTCGACCGCCGTCGCCAGGAAGTTCCTCGCCTACTCGGCCGAGTCCAACATGAAACAGGTCTGGCCCGAGGCCGGCGGCAAGAGCCCCAACCTGGTCTTCGCCGACGCCGACCTGGAGGCCGCCGCCGAACGCACCGCCTGGGGATTCATCTACAACGCCGGCCAGGTCTGCTCCGCCAACACCCGGCTGCTGGTCGAGGCCTCCGTCGCGGAGGAGTTCACCGCCCGCGTCGCCGCACACGCCCGTACCTGGCGGCCGGGCGATCCGCTCGACCCCGCCACCCGCCTCGGCCCGCTCGTCGACAGCGCCCAGGTGGAACGCGTCCTCGCGGCCGTCGAGTCGTCGGGCGGCACCCTCGTGTGCGGTGGCACGCGCCCCGACCGCGAAGGCGCCTACCTCGACCCCACCGTCGTCACCGGCCTGCGGGCCGACGCACCGCTCGTGCGGGAGGAGCTCTTCGGTCCCGTTCTCGCGGTGCTGCCCTTCCACGACGAGGGCGAGGCGATCCGTCTCGCCAACGACTCCGCCTACGGCCTGGCCGCATCCGTGTGGACCCGGGACCTCGGCCGAGCCCACCGCGTCGCCGACGCCCTCCGGGCCGGCACGGTCTCGGTCAACACCGTCGACGCGCTCAGCCCGTCCACCCCGTTCGGCGGATTCAAGCAGTCCGGCCACGGCCGCGATCTCTCGCTGCACTCCTTCGACAAGTACACCGGCCTGAAGACCACGTGGATCGCCTACGGCTGATCCGGTCCCCGACCGAAGCCCGGCGCGAAGCAGCAGGTCCGGGCAGAGAAGAAGCTCTGCCCGGACCTGATCACTCATGCATCACCTCGCGAGGTGATGCTTTTTCTGTTGTGTCCGAGGGGGGACTTGAACCCCCACGCCCGATAAAGGGCACTAGCACCTCAAGCTAGCGCGTCTGCCATTCCGCCACCCGGACGAGTGGTCGAACCGTGGCTTGTGGCCGCGGCGACGTGGTCAACAATACCAGGGGTTCGCGGGGGGTCTCACCCCTATATCCGGTGGTCAGAGCGGGGCCGGGTGGTGGCGTGAGGTGGGGGGCTACGGCAGGCGCGGATCTGGTGTGCTGTTGTGATGTGTCGCGTTGTGTCGTGTTGTGCGGGCGCGGCCTGCGGTGGTCCGTGCGCCGCGCTCCGCGCCCCGCCGGCCGAGGCGCTCCCGCACCAGCCGCGCCGTCTCGCCGGGGGTCGAGCCGACCCGTCGCGAAGAGCTCCCTCGCCCGGTGCTCGTACAGATCCATGTCGGCTTCCTTTCGCCGAAAGCGCCGCACGCCCTCTGGACACCGTCCGCCCGATGGAGGATAACAAGCTTCATACAGTATTCGTCGACTGTATGCAATGTGCGAGTCAATGTACCGATCCCAACGAAGGGACAGGGACCTCCTCATGCCCGACGACAGCCAGGAACTCATCTCCGGTGGACATCTGGTCGCCAAGGCACTCAGAGCGGAGGGTGTCGAGGTCATCTACACGCTCTGCGGCGGCCACATCATCGACATCTACGACGGCTGCGTCGACGAGGGCATCGAAGTCGTCGACGTACGCCACGAGCAGGTCGCCGCCCACGCCGCGGACGGCTACGCCCGGATCACCGGCAAGCCCGGGTGCGCGGTGGTCACCGCCGGACCCGGTACGACGGACGCCGTCACCGGCGTCGCCAACGCGTTCCGCGCCGAGTCCCCGATGCTGCTCATCGGCGGTCAAGGGGCCCACAGCCAGCACAAGATGGGGTCCCTCCAGGACCTGCCGCACGTCGACATGATGACGCCGATCACCAAGTTCGCCGCCACCGTGCCGGACACCGCGCGCGCCGCCGACATGGTGTCGATGGCCTTCCGCGAGTGCTTCCACGGCGCCCCCGGGCCGTCGTTCCTGGAGATCCCGCGCGATGTGCTCGACGCGAAGGTGCCGGTGGCGAAGGCCCGGGTGCCCGAGGCCGACCGGTACCGGGCCTCGACCCGCTCGGCCGGCGACCCCGAGGCCGTCGAGAAGCTCGCCGATCTGCTGATCCACGCCGATAAGCCGGCGATCCTGCTCGGCAGCCAGGTGTGGACGACCCGGGGCACCGACAGCGCCATCGAGCTGGTGCGGACGCTCAACATCCCCGCGTACATGAACGGAGCGGGCCGCGGCACCCTCGCCCCCGGCGATCCGCACCACTTCCAGCTCTCCCGGCGCTACGCGTTCTCGAACGCCGACCTCATCGTCATCGTCGGTACGCCCTTCGACTTCCGGATGGGGTACGGCAAGCGGCTCTCGCCGGACGCGACCGTCGTCCAGATCGACCTCGACTACCGCACGGTCGGCAAGAACCGGGACATCGACCTCGGTATCGTCGGCGACCCGGGGCTCGTCCTTGCGTCGGTCACCCAGGCCGCGAGCGGGCGCCTCAACGGCGGCGCGGTCAGGCGCAAGGCGTGGCTCGACGAGCTGCGCGCCACCGAACAGGCCGCGATCGAGAAGCGGTTGCCCCAGCTGCGCTCGGACGCGTCGCCGATCCATCCGTACCGGCTGGTGAGTGAGATCAACGAGTTCCTCACCGAGGACTCCATCTACATCGGTGACGGCGGCGACATCGTCACCTTCTCCGGCCAGGTCGTCCAGCCCAAGTCCCCGGGCCACTGGATGGATCCGGGGCCGCTCGGCACGCTCGGCGTCGGGGTGCCCTTCGTCCTCGCCGCCAAGAAGGCGCGGCCCGACAAGGAGGTCGTGGCGCTCTTCGGGGACGGCGCGTTCTCGCTGACCGGCTGGGACTTCGAGACGCTCGTCCGCTACAACCTGCCGTTCGTCGGCATCGTCGGCAACAACTCCTCGATGAACCAGATCCGTTACGGCCAGAAGGCCAAGTACGGCGACGAGCGCGAGCGGGTCGGCAACACCCTCGGCGATGTGCACTACGACAAGTTCGCCCAGATGCTGGGCGGTTACGGCGAAGAGGTGCGCGACCCCGCCGACATCGCGCCCGCGCTGCGGCGCGCCCGCGAGTCCGGGCTGCCGTCGCTCATCAACGTCTGGGTCGACCCCGACGCGTACGCCCCAGGAACCATGAACCAGACCATGTACAAGTGAAGGAGCCCCTCCCATGACCCAGGCTCTCGACACCCCCGCGGACCCCGGTCCTGTCGCAGGCGCCAAGGCGCTCTCCGGCATCCGTGTGCTGGACATGACGCACGTTCAGTCCGGGCCATCCGCAACGCAGTTGCTCGGCTGGCTCGGCGCGGACGTGGTGAAGCTGGAGGCACCGGCCGGCGACATCACCCGCAGGCAGCTGCGCGACATCCCGGACGTCGACTCGCTGTACTTCACGATGCTCAACTGCAACAAGCGCTCCATCACCCTCAACACCAAGACGGAGCGCGGAAGTGAGCTCCTCACGGAGCTCATCCGCCGCTCCGATGTCCTGGTCGAGAACTTCGGCCCCGGCGCCGTGGACCGGATGGGCTTCACCTGGGAGCGGATCCAGGAGATCAACCCGCGGATCGTGTACGCCTCGATCAAGGGCTTCGGCGAGGGCCCGTACACCAACTTCAAGGCGTACGAGGTGGTCGCGCAGGCCATGGGCGGCTCGATGGCCACGACCGGTTTCGAGGACGGTCCCCCGCTCGCCACCGGCGCGCAGATCGGCGACTCCGGCACCGGGGTGCACGCCGTCGCCGGGATCCTCGCCGCGCTCTTCCAGCGGGAGCACACCGGGCGCGGCCAGCGGGTCAATGTCGCGATGCAGCACGCGGTGCTCAACCTCTGCCGGGTGAAACTCCGCGACCAGCAGCGTCTGGCGCACGGGCCGCTCGCCGAGTATCCCAACGATGACTTCGGCGACGAGGTGCCGCGCAGTGGCAACGCGTCGGGCGGCGGGCAGCCCGGCTGGGCCGTCCGGTGCGCGCCCGGCGGACCCAACGACTACGTGTATGTGATCGTGCAGCCCGTGGGGTGGCGGCCGGTCACCGAACTGATCGGCCGGCCCGAGCTGGCGGACGATCCCGAGTGGGCGACCCCGGAGGTCCGGCTGCCCAAGCTGGGCAAGATGTTCCAGCTTATCGAGGAGTGGACGGCCACCCTGCCCAAGTGGGAGGTGCTGGAGCGGCTCAACGCCCACAACATCCCGTGCGGTCCGATCCTCTCCACCAGGGAGATCATCGAGGACGCCTCGCTGGCGGCCAACGAGATGGTCGTCGAGGTCCCGCACCCCCGGCGGGGCTCGTTCACCACCGTGGGCTCCCCGCTCAAGCTCTCCGACTCCCCCGTCGACGTGGTCACCCCACCGCTCCTCGGTGAACACAACGCGGAGGTGTACATCGGCGAACTCGGGCTGGGCGAAGAGGAATTGCGGCTGCTGAAGACGGACGGAGTCATCTGACGGTGGACACCACACAGAGCACGGCCGGGACGGACAGCACGGCCGGGACGGACACCACGGCCGGCGCGGGCGGCGCCCTTCTCACCGACGCGGGGCGCAAGACCGTGCGGGCGCTGCTGGACGCGGCGCTCGCCGGGGGCCGCACCTCCCTCACCGCGCCCGAGGGCAAGGCCGTCACGGACGCGTACGGCATCCCCACCCCCGCCGAGGCGCTCGCCGAGACCGCCGACGAGGCCGTGGCACTGGCCGCGCGGATCGGATTCCCGGTCGCGATGAAGATCGTCTCGCCGGAGATCCCGCACAAGACGGAGGCCGGCGGGGTACGGACCGGCCTCGCCTCGGCCGCCGAGGTGCGCGGCGCCTTCACCTCGATCGTCACCAACTCCCGTACGTACGAACCGAACGCGCGGATCCTGGGCGTACAGGTGCAGCAGATGGTGCCGACGGGCACCGAGGTGCTCATCGGTACGGTCACCGACCCCACCTTCGGCAAGATCGTGGCCTTCGGGCTCGGCGGGGTGCTGGTGGAGGTCCTCAAGGACGTCACCTTCCGGCTCGCCCCGGCCTCCGAGGACGACGCGCTGTCGATGCTGGACGGGATCCGCGCGGCGGAGATCCTGCGCGGGGTGCGCGGCGCCGCCGCCGTCGACCGGCGGGCGCTGGCCGGACTGATCGTGCGGGTGTCTCAACTCGCCGCCGACTTCCCGGAGATCGCCGAGGTCGACCTCAACCCGGTGTTCGCGTCGGCGAGCGGGGTGATGGCCGCCGACGTACGGATCCTGCTGTCGGACACGCCGCCGGTGCGGCGGCGCGCGTACAGCCGCGCGGAGATCCTCGGCTCGATGCGCCGGCTGATGAAGCCCGCCTCGGTGGCGGTGATCGGCGCCTCCAACGAGCCGGGAAAGATTGGCAATTCGGTCATGCGGAACCTCATCGACGGTGGATTTCCGGGCGAGATCCACCCGGTGAACCCCAGAGCCGATGACATACTCGGCCGTAAGGCGTACAAGAGCGTGATGGATGTTCCGGGTGAGCCCGATGTGGCGGTCTTCGCGATCCCCGCGAAGTTCGTGCCGGCGGCGTTGGAAGAGGTCGGCCGCAAGGGCGTGCCCAACGCGGTACTGATCCCTTCCGGCTTCGCCGAGACCGGTGAACACGCCCTCCAGGACCGGATCGTGGAGATCGCCGAGCGGTACGGCGTACGGCTGCTCGGACCGAACATCTACGGCTACTACTCCACCTGGCAGGACCTCTGCGCCACCTTCTGCACCCCGTACGACGTCAAGGGCGGGGTGGCGCTGACCTCGCAGTCCGGCGGGATCGGTATGGCCATTCTCGGCTTCGCGCGGACCACCAGGACGGGCGTGTCGGCGATCGTCGGGCTCGGCAACAAGTCCGATCTGGACGAGGACGATCTGCTGACCTGGTTCGGCGAGGACCCGCACACCGAGTGCATCGCGATGCATCTGGAGGACCTCAAGGACGGCCGCGCCTTCGTGACGGCGGCGCGGGCCACCGTACCGAAGAAGCCGGTGGTGGTCCTCAAGGCCGGGCGTACGGCGGCCGGCGCCAGGGCGGCCGGTTCGCACACCGGCGCGCTCGCCGGGGACGACGCGGTCTACGACGACATCCTGCGGCAGGCCGGGGTGATCCGGGCGCCGGGCCTGAGCGAGATGCTGGAGTACGCGCGGGCGCTGCCGGTGCTGCCCACTCCGCAGGGCGACAACGTCGTCATCATCACGGGCGCGGGCGGATCCGGGGTGCTGCTCTCGGACGCCATCGTCGACAACGGCCTCTCGCTGATGGAGATCCCGCCGGATCTCGACGAGGCGTTCAGGCGGTTCATCCCGCCGTTCGGCGCGGCGGGCAATCCGGTGGACATCACCGGCGGCGAGCCGCCGTCCACGTATGAAGCGACGATCCGGCTCGGTCTGGAGGATCCGCGGATCCACGCGCTGGTGCTGGGCTACTGGCACACGATCGTCACTCCGCCGATGGTCTTCGCGGAGCTGACAGCGCGGGTGGTGGCGGAGTTCCGGGCGCGCGGTGTCGAGAAGCCGGTGGTGGCGTCGCTCGCGGGCGATGTCGAGGTCGAGGAGGCGTGCCAGTACCTCTTCGAGCGCGGGGTGGTGGCGTACCCGTACACCACGGAGCGGCCCGTCGAGGTGCTGGGTGCGAAGTACCGGTGGGCGCGAGCGGCGGGGCTGCTGTGACACACCGGCAGCGGCCGGCAGCGGCTTGGGCGGCGGGGCTGTTGGGGGGCGGTCGATGAGCTGATCCCACCCGGGCACGGCACGAAAGTTTTTGGACAGGGGGCGCTGGCCAGTTCTTTCGATGCAAGGGGTGCGAGACCAATGGCAACCACTCAAGTGAATCGCGCCGTCCCCTTCCACGAGGTGACGGACCGCAATGGCAGGGTGTACCGGATCGGTGAGACCGACCGGGACATCATGGGCCGGCCGCGCTGGACGATGGTGCTGTTCCCCTGGATGGGGATGCTCGGCATCAGCTCCTCGGAGTACGCGTTCACCTCGGCGGAGGACACACTGCACGAGGCCCATCTCTGGGACAGCGGACACATCTTCTGGCTGATGGGCGTCTGGATCTTCTTCCAGGCGGCCGTCGCCTTCCCCGCCGGGCAGCTGCGGGAGAGCGGCCGGCTGCCGGCCCGGCACGCCATGCTGCTCGGCGCGCTGGGCACGCTGCTCGGCTATGTCTCGCTCGCCTTCGCGCCGCATGTGATCGTGGCGTACATCGGCTTCGGGATGTTCAGCGGCATCGGCGCCGGTCTGGTCTATGCCACCTGTGTGAATACGGTCGGCAAGTGGTATCCGGAGCGCAAGGGCGGTAAGACCGGCCTGGTCAACGGTGGTTTCGCCTACGGTTCCGTGCCGTTCGTCTTTCTCTTCACCTCGTATCTGGATCTGAGCAACTACCGCGGTGTGCTGGTCTCCGTCGGTGTGCTGTGCTGTCTCGTCGTCGCGGTCGCCGGCTGGTTCTTCCGTGATCCGCCCCGGTCCTGGTGGCCGGTCGGCGCCGACCCGCTCACGGTGTCGGAGGATCCGCGGGTCCGGCGGGCGCTGGCGAAGAACCCGCCGGCGGTGAAGCAGTTCACCCCGCGGGAGGCGGCCCGTACCCCGGTGATGTGGATGATGTGGTTCTGTCTGCTCTGTACCGCGGGCATCAATATCTTCGGCATCGCGTTCCAGGTGCCGTTCGGCAAGGACATGGGATTCGCCGGCGGGATCGTGGCCACCGCCATGTCCCTCAAGGCGATCGTGAACGGTACGGGGCGCGGTGTCATCGGCTGGATCTCCGACCGGTACGGGCGCCGGCACACCCTGGTCCTGGTCTGTCTCGTGCTGGGCGGTGCGCAGTTCGGTGTGCTGGTCTCCGGGACGCTGGGCAGCATGCCGTTCTTCCTCCTCTGCTCGATGGTCTCCGGCTTCGGCGGCGGCGCGATCTTCCCGCTGTTCGCGGCGATGACGGCGGACTACTTCGGAGAGAACAACAATGCCTCGAACTACGGCATGGTCTACAGCTCGAAACTCGTATCGGGCCTGGTCGGGTCCGGTATGGGGGCTGTCGTGGTGGCCGCCTGGGACTACGCGGGCGCGTTCGTCATCGCGGGCAGCATCGGTCTCGCCTCCGCCGTACTGGCGCTGTTCCTGAAGGCGCCGGGGAGGCCCGACCCGCGGAAGATCCGACCCAATCCGAACCCCATCAGCCGGGATATCGCCTGATATGACAGCGGAACCCTTCTCAGGTACGTCCGCGCCGGCTCCGGCCCGGCGCGGACTACCGCGAAATCACCGACTCCCACGGCCGGATCTACCGGGTCGGCGAGTCCGACCGGCAGATCCTCGGTCTGCCCCGCTGGACGATGGTGGCGCTGCCATGGCTCGCCATGCTCGCCATCAGTGTGTTTGCAGTTCGGTGTGCTGTGGGCCGGGGAGATCCGGAACCAGACGCTGTTCCTGGTCTTCGCGTTCCTGTCCGGCTTCGGCGGGGGCGCGCTCTATCCGCTCTTCGCCACGCTGGTCCCCGACTACTTCGGGGAGAACAACAACGCGTCGAACTACGGCATGGTCTCGCTGCTGCTGCGGCAGCCGGGCGGCCCGCCGCGCGGCGTGTGAGCCGTGCGGCGGGCCGCCCTGGTGCGGGTGTGCGCGCGGGTCCGGTGGTGGACGCGGGTCAGCACTTCTCGCGCAGGGAGTGCAGATGCGCCGCCGACTTGCGGGCGAAGGCGATCGAGTCCACCGGCTGGTCGTGCTCCACCTGCCAGTGGTGCGTGCGGCGCCCGTCCCGGGTCTTGTTCACCGCGGAGATGAAGCCCTTGTAGTCGATGTCGCCGTCCCCGACGTCCACCATGCGGTAGCCGTCGCGGGCGGCGATGTCCGCTATGCCGTCCTTGACGTGGAAGAGCGGGTAGCGGTGGGGCTGCTTCAGTACGTAGCGCAGCGGGTCGAAGGGGGCGGGCCGGCCCTCGGGGGTTCTGCTGAAGCGGAACTGGCCGGCGAACGCCCAGTAGATGTCCATCTCCAGATACACGAGGTTCGGGTCGGTCTCGGCGAGCAGCACGTCGTAGAGGCGGACGTCCGGCCGGTCGGTGGCGAAGGAGAACTCCTCGGCGTGGTTGTGCTGGTAGAACTTCAGGCCGCGCCGCCGGGCCGCCTCGCCGTACGCGTTGAAGTCCGCGGCGGCCCGCTTCCAGGCGTCGACGGTCGATCCGTACCGGAAGGGGCCCGAGGCGGTGCCGATGTGTTCGAGGCCGAGGGCCTGGGCGTCGTCGAGGACCTTGGTGAGGTTCTGCGCGAAGCTGTAGGCGTTCGGGTTGTTGTTGTCGTAGTAGTTGACGTGGCTGCCGATGGCCTTGAGGCCGTGGTCCTTGGCGAGCCGCTTGAGCTGCGGCAGGGTGATCGCTCCGGCGGTGCCCTGGGTGTAGCCGGCGAACTCGATCTCGTCGTAGCCGAAGCGCTCCAGCTCGTCGAAGACCTGGGCGAAGCCGAGGGTGGAGACCTTGTCGCGCAGGGAGTAGAGCTGGACGCCGAGCCGGCCGGGGGTGAGGACGGGCTGTCCCTTGCCCTTGGCCGGGCTCGGGCCCCTGCCCGTGCTGTGCTCCGCGCTGCCGTGGGCGGCGGCGGGAACGGCGGATGCGCCTAACACCGCGGCGGCGGAGGCCCCGGCGGCGACGCCGAGCATGCCGCGCCTGCTGAGCCGGTGCGCGAGTTCGGGGTCGGCTGACTTCTTGCGGCTCATAAACGGAACTCCTTATGTCGCTTCTGTCGTGTGTACGCCACTGTCTTCCGTTGGACGCCCCAGTCCGGCAAGCTGGAGGAGCAGGGACTTCACATCGGTGGCCGCCACGCGGTCACCGACGGCACGGGGGGTGGAACAGATGATGAGCGGACCTTCTTCGTCGCTCCTCGGCAGGCGGCCGTGGCTGCCGCGAATAGGCGACGGGTCCAGGGGGACCACCGCGAGCCGGTAGCGCATGCCGAGCTTCTTGCGGGCGATCGCCTTGGCCGCCTTGAGGCGCACATAGGGATCGAGCGGGTCCATGAACAGCTCGACGGGGTCGTAGCCCGGTTTGCGGTGGATCTCGACCAGCTGGGCGAAGTCGGGCGCCCGGTCGTCGTCCAGCCAGTAGTAGTACGTGAACCAGGCGTCGGGTTCGGCGACGGCCACCAGCTCGCCCGAGCGGGGATGGTCGAGCCCCTGGGCCTTCTTGCCCTCGTCGTCGAGGATCTCGTCGATCCCGGGGAGGTCCGCGAGCGCCTCGCGGGTCGCGTCGAGATCCTCCGGCCGGCGAACGTAGACATGGGCCAGCTGGTGGTCCGCGACCGCGAAGGCGCGGGAGGCCATGGGGTCGAGATACTCCATGCCGTCCTGGGTGTGCACCTCCAGGAGTCCGGCCCTGCGCAGCGCCCGGTTGATGTCGACCGGCCGGGAGACCGGGGTGATGCCGTACTCGGAGAGCGCGACGACGGTACGGCCCTGCTCGGCGGCGTCGTCGAGGAGCGGGGCGAGTGCGGTGTCGAGCTCGGCGGCGGCCCGGTGGGAGCGCGGGTCGTCGGGGCCGAAGCGCTGGAGGTCGTAGTCGAGATGAGGGAGGTAGCAGAGCGCCAGATCGGGTCGGCGGGTGCGCAGGAGGTGCCGGGTGGCGTCCACGATCCACTGGGAGGAGACGAGGTCGGCGCCGGGGCCCCAGAAATGGAAGAGGGGGAACGTGCCGAACAGCTCGGTGAGTTCGTCGTGGAGTTCGGGGGGCCGGGTGTAGCAGTCGGGTTCCTTGCGCCCGTCGGCGTAGTACACCGGGCGCGGGGTGACGGTGTAGTCGGTGTCCGCGCCCATGGCGTACCACCAGCAGACGTTGGCGACCGTGTAGCCGGGGTGGGCGCGGCGGGCTGCGTCCCAGAGCTTGTCCCCGGCGACGAGTCCGTTGTGCTGGCGCCAGAGCAGTACGTCGCCCAGCTCCCGGAAGTACCAGCCGTTGCCGACGATGCCGTGCTCGGCGGGGAGCGTGCCGGTGAGAAAGGTGGACTGGGCGCTGCAGGTGACGGCGGGCAGCACGGTGGTCAGCGGCGCCCGGGAGCCGGTGGCGGCGAGCGCGGTGAGTCGGGGCATGTGGCGGAGCAGCTGGGGGGTGAGACCGACGACATCGAGGACGAGCAGAGGGGTGGGCGTCATGGCAGTTCCTTGAGGCCGAGGTCGACCAGCAGATCGCGGGCCAGGGTGAGTTCGGCGGCGATGCCGTCGGCGAGCTGACCGCGTGAGCGCGGGCGCAGCCGGGGCGGGAGCGCCTGCCAGGTGTAGGTCTCGACCTCCAGGTGGCGGGTCAGCGGTACCGGGCCGCCGACGAGCCGGGCCAGGGCGTCCTGGAGCACGGGAAGGGTGGAGGTGAGCGGCGGGGCGGGCGGGGCGTGCAGGGGCACGTGGAAGTGGGCGCGCCAGGGCGTGTCGTCGGGGAGTACGGCGCCGGTGAGGGCCTCGTCGAGGTCGTCGGTGCCGAGCAGTCCGGCGGCGGTGCGGGCGCGGGTCTGGTGGAGGAAGCGGGGTTCGGCGAACGCGGCGAGGGCTTCCCGTACCTCCGGCAGCCGTGGCTGTTCGGCGTGCAGGGCGGCGGAGAGCTGGGCCTTGGGAATGGTGAGGCGGGCGGCTGTCAGCGCGTCCAGTGCGGTGGCCGGGTCTTCGAAGGAGGTGGCGAGATGGCAGGTGTCGACACAGACGCCGATGCGGTGGGAGGCGAGGGCGGTGAGCGGGCCGATGGCGTCGGCGGTGGTCTCGATGGTGCAGCCGGGCTCCGGTTCGAGGGCGATCCTGATGGATTTCCCGGTCAGCTCCTCAAGGGCGTCGAGCCGCTCGGCGAGCGCGCCGAGCGCCGTGCGGGCGGTGCGGTCGCGGTCCTCGGTCCAGTGGGTGCGCCAGCCGAGCGGGAGGGTGGAGACGGAGCCCTCGGTGATGTCGTCGGGCAGCAGGGCGGCCAGCAGCCGGGCGAGGTCTCCGGTGTGGGCGAGGCGCTCGGGGTCGGCCCAGTCCGGCTTGTACACGCGGTACTTGACCTCTTCGGCGCCGAAGCCCTCGTACGGGAAGCCGTTGAGGGTGATGACCTCCAGGCCGCGGCGGTCCAGTTCGGCGCGGAGCCCGCGCAGGGTCACCGGGTCGTTGGTCAGGGCCCTGGCCGCGTCCTTGGCGAGCCAGAGACCGATGCCGAGGCGGTCCCGGCCGAGGCGCCGGCGGACCGGCTCGCAGTGGTCGCGGAGCTGGGCGAGCACACCGTCGAGGTTCTCGGCGGGGTGGACATTGGTGCAGTACGCGAGATGGACGGTGGAGCCGTCGGGGTGGCGGAAGCGCATGTCCGTCTCACTCCCCGCCGCGCAGGACGGAGTTGCCCTCGTGCAGGGCCTCCGGGGCGGGGACGTCGAGCTGGAGACGGCCGCTGAGCCCGTAGAAGGCGACGGGGTTGCGCCACAGGACGGTATCGACGTCGTCCTCGCCGAATCCGGCCGCGAGCATGGCGTCGGCGACCTTGCGGGTCTTGAGGGGGTCGCTGTTGCCCCAGTCCGCCGCCGAGTTGATGAGCACCTTCTCGGTGCCGTGCTCCTTGAGGACGGCGACCATGCGGTCCTCGTCCATCTTGGTGTCCGGGTAGATGGAGAAGCCGAGCCAGCTTCCGCTGTCGGCGGCCTCTTTCACGGTGGTCTCGTTGAGATGGTCGAGCAGGACGCGGTCCGGGGCGAGGGCTGACTCCCGTACGGCGTCGATGGTGCGGCGCAGCCCGGACAGCTTGTCGCGGTGCGGGGTGTGGACAAGGGCGGGCAGTCCGTGGTCGGCGGCGAGCTGGAGCTGGGCGGCCAGCGCGGCGTCCTCGGCGGGGGTCATCGAGTCGTAGCCGATCTCCCCGACGGCGACGACGCCGTCCTTGACCAGATAGCGGGGAAGTTCGTCGAGGACGGGCAGGCAGCGCGGGTCGTTGGCCTCCTTGGGATTGAGAGCGAGGGTGCAGTGGTGGGCGATGCCGTACTGGGCGGCGCGGAACGGCTCCCAGCCGAGGAGCGCGTCGAAGTAGTCGAAGAAGCTGGCCGGCGAGGTGCGGGGCTGGCCGAGCCAGAAGGCGGGCTCCACGAGGGCGCGGACTCCGGCGGCGTACATCGCCCGGTAGTCGTCGGTGGTGCGGGAGGTCATATGGATATGGGGGTCGAAGATGCGCATCAGAACTCCTCGCCGGTCAGGTGTGACGCATGGTGCAGGTCGGCGGGTACGGGACGGCCGGCGGCGGTGCGTTCGGCCGCGAAGTCGGCGAGCATCCGGGCCAGTTCGCCGTCACCGCGGGCGCGCCGAGCCAGGCCGGCGACGGCGTCGAGGGGTACTCCGGTGAAGAGGCACTTCAGGACGGCGTGCCGCCATGCGTGGGCGCCGAGATGGGTGGCGGCGTACGGGCCGACGGCGGCGGCGATCAGCCGGCTGTCGTGGGTGCGCAGGGCGTCCTCGATCAGCGGCAGGGCGTCAGGTCCGGCGACCCGGTGCTCCAGCGCGAGCAGGACGGCGCGGCGTTCGGCGCCGGTGCCCTGATGGTAGAGGCGGGTGAGGGTGCCGGTGTCGGCGGCGGCCGCCCGGAGCAGCAGGGTGCGGGCGGCGTCGGCGTGGTCCGGGCCGCAGTGCCGGCCGGCGGCGGCGAAGCGCAGTTCCCAGGGCGGGACTGCGCCGGGGCCCGCGTCCTGGCCGTCCGGAGTGTGCGGGGACGCGTGTGCGTGGGCCTCGGCGAGGGCGGCGTCCAGCCAGGATCCGGCGTCGTCGTCGAGCAGGCCGTGCAGCGTTTCGCGGGTGGGCGCGGTGGCGGTGGTGTCCGGGGTCATGGTGTCGCTCCCGCCGTGCGGAGGAAGTCCAGGGAGGTGCGGGCCAGTTCGGGTCCCGCGTGCGAGTGCCGGGGCAGTTCGACGACGGTCAGGCCCTGGTAGCCGGTGGCGGCCAGTGCGTCGAGGACCGGCGGGAAGTCGATCTCGCCGTCGCCGAAGGGGAGGTGTTCGTGGACTCCGCGCCGCATGTCCTCGATCTGTACGTGCCGCAGCCAGGGGGCGGCGTCCCGTACGCAGTCGGCGGGCGACGGGGTCTCCAGGCACTGGCAGTGTCCGATGTCGAGGGTGAGGCCGAGTGGGTCGGGGTCGCCGAGGAGGTGTCTGAGCCGGTGGAAGTCGTCGAGGCGGGAGACGAGCTGGCCGGGTTCCGGCTCGAAGGCGAGCGGGATGTCGGCGGCGTCCGCCGCGTCGAGTACGGGGGTGAGGGCCTCTTCGAGCCGTTTCCACGCGGTGTCGGTGTCCGTGCCGGCCGGGACGATGCCGCTGAAGCAGTGCACGGCGTGCGCGCCCAGGTCGGCGGCCACCTGTACGGCCGTCACCAGCAGCGCGGTCCTGGCGGCCCTTCCTTCGGGGTCCGGGTCGAGGAGGGAGGGGCCGTGTTTGCGGCGCGGGTCGAGCACATAGCGGGCGCCGGTCTCCACGGTGACGCCGAGCCCCAGCTCGGCCAGCCGCCGGGCGACGCGCTGGGTGCGGGCGGCCAGTTCGGGGGCGAGCGGGTCGAGGTGCATATGGTCGAGGGTCAGCCCGACCCCGTCGTAGCCGAGGCCGGCGAGCAGCCCGAGGGCGTCGTCCAGCCGGAGGTCGGTGAGCCCGTTGGTGCCGTATCCGAAGCGCAGGCTCATGTGGGGCTCACTTTCCGTGCGAGGGTGCGGGCCGCCGGTACGAGTCCGATGACGCCGAGCGCGACCCCGACCGCCCCGCCGCGCGCCGCGAGCGCCGCCTGGAGCGGGATCATCGCCCGGATGCCCCCGCCGACGGCGCGCTGGGTGAGGGGCGGGGACGGGTTGAGCGCGGCGTGCAGCAGCGGCCGGCCCGCGGTGGCGGCGTATCCGGCGGCGAGGACGGGGGCCGCCAGCCGTCCGGCGGCGAGAACGGGGGCGGCGGCTACCGGGGACGGCCGGCTCGCCAGCGCGCCCAGTATTCCGGTGGCGACCAGTCCGGCCAGTGGTGCGACCGACGAGCCGCCCTGCGCCTCCCGGCGCGAGACGGTGGTGACGGCGACGGTGTGCGCGCCGAGCAGCGCGGCGGACGGCAGCGCGGCGCGGGCACCGGCCCAGGGCCCGGCGGTCACGGCCGGGGCGCCAGGACCGCTCGCCGCCGGCCCGCTCGCCACCGGCCCGCTCGCTGCCACCGCGCCCGCCGCCGCCGTCGTCGCTGTCGCTGTCGCTGTCGCGCCCAGGAGGAGATCCAGTGCCCGTGCCGCGCCCATGGCCACCGGGCCGGCCGGGGTGTGCTTGAGCCAGAGGTCGTAGGACCAGACGGTGGCGGCGAGGGCGGAGCCCACGGCCAGGGACGGGCGGCCGGCGCGGCCGGCCAGCGCCAGGCCGGCCCCGGTCAGGACGGCCGCCGCCGTCAGCGCGGCCCCCGGCGAGATCCGCCCCGAGGGGATCGGCCGGTGCGGCCGGTCGCGGGCGTCCTCCTCGCGGTCCGCCCAGTCGTTGAGCGCCATGCCCGCCTCGTACAGGCACAGCGACGCGCCCACGGCCAGCGCGGTGGCCCGGTTGGGGCGTACCCCCACCCGGGCCGCGCCGGCCAGCGCGTCGCCCGGGACGGTGAACAGGGCGGAGACCCGCAGGAGTTCGGCCCAGGCGCCGAGGCGCGGGCTCATCCGGCCACCCGCAGCCGCTCGCCGAAGGCCAGCAGCTCCCCGTACTGTTCGGCGAGCGCGGCGGGCCCGCCGTCCGGGTCCTTGAAGTAGAAGCCCAGTTCGGGCAGGGGGCCGCTCAGCCCGGCCTCGTGCGCGCGGGCCAGCAGCCGGGCCAGGTCCAGTACGAGCGGCGCGGCGAGCGCCGAGTCGCAGCCCTGCCAGATGGTCTGGAGGATCATCCGCGAGCCGAGGAAGCCGTCGAAGGCGATGTGGTCCCAGGCGGTCTTCCAGTCTCCGAGCGCCGGTACGTCGTCGATATGGACCTCTCCCTCGGGCGCCGCGCCCAGGGTGTCGGCGAGGACGCGCTCCTTGCCCGCGTTCTTGGCCGCCGCCGCGGCCGGGTCGGCCAGCGCCGCTCCGTCCCCGCCGCCCAGCAGGTTCGTACCCGACCAGGCCCGTACGGCCAGGGCCCGTTGGACGAACATGGGGGCGAGTACGGAACGGAGCAGCGTCTGGCCCGTCTTGCCGTCGCGGCCCGCGTGGGGAAGTCCGCGGGCCTCGGCGGCGGCGGTGAGCGGGCCGGTGCGCAGCCCGGTGGAGGGGGTGAAGTTGACGTACGGGCAGCCGGCCCGGACGGCGGCGGCCGCGTACAGCGAGCTGGCGGGCAGCCGCTGCGCGTCGGGGCCGGGGGCGGGTTCGGTGGAGGAGACGTTGACCACCACCGTGCGGGCGACCCCGGTGCGGCGGGTGAAGGCGGTGAGGTCGTCGGCGAAGGAGGCGATGATCTCCTCGTCGCCGCGGGTGTCGCCCGGGTGCGGTCCGCCGGGCCGGATCTCCCGGTCGGCGGCGTCGAGTTCGGCGTGCAGCGCGGCGGGCAGCCCGTGCGGCAGTACGCCGGCCGCGGTCAGCTCCTCCGCGCGCTTGGGCAGGGGGCAGCTCGCGGTGTCGTGGCCGCCGAAGACGAGGGAGGAGAGTGCGGGCAGGCCCGACTCCGCGAAGGGCGGGGTCTCGGTGACCATGCCCGTCGGGGGATGGAGTCCGGCGGTCACCGCCGCGCATCCCGCGACGGCGGTCGTGGCGACGGAGCCGCGCGCCCCGACGAACCAGACTCCGGTGCGGTGGGTGGGCTGTTCGCCTCTCGGCGTCGGGGTGGTGGGCACGGGGGGCCTCCCTGGCGGTACGTGCGGGTGCGAGTGCGGTTTCGGATGGTTCGGGCGCGTATGCGGGTACGCGTACGGAGGTGCATGAGCGGATACGGGTGGTGACGGCGGGCGGGGAGTACGGCGCCTCCCCGCCCGCCGCCGGCTGGTGCCGGGAGGGGGGTTCTAGGAGGAGGGCAGTTCCTTGATCTGGATGTCGCGGAACGACACGTGGTCGCCGGCTCCGTGGTTCTGGAGGCCGATGTGTCCGCTGGTCAGGCTGCGCGCCGGATCGGTGTTGGTGAAGTCGTTGATCTTCACACCGTTGAGGAAGATCCGCAGCCGTTCGCCCTGGACCTTGATCTCATAGCTGTTCCACTGGCCGGGCGGGCGCAGCACCCGGTCCCGGGCCTTGATGTCGGCCGACTTGAAGCCGTAGACGGCACCGGTGGTGCGGTCGGGTGTGTCGGTGGCGTCGATCTGCACCTCGTACCCGTTGTTCACCGCGGACCAGGGGTCCTCGGAGGGCGGGAAGCCCACGAACACACCGGAGTTGTCGTCGCCCTCCGTCTTCCAGTCCAGCTTCAGCGAGTAGGAGGTGAACTCCTTGGCCTGGTACCAGAGCAGCCCCATGCCGCCCTCGGTGCGCAGTTCACCGTCCACGATGTTGAACTTTCCGGGGCCTGCCTGCTTCCAGCCCTCCAGTGTCTTGCCGTTGAACAGCGACCGGTAGCCGGTCTGCGGCTTGCAGTCGGCCTTCACCTGTCCGGCCGCGTACCGCAGTCCGCCGAGCAGGTGCTGCCGGAAGGCCGGTTCGGTGTAGGACTCCTTGGTGTGGCCGCCGCCGGTGTAGAAGGACCGGCCGCCCTGGTAGGTCTGGCACCAGGCGATCGGGTGGTCGCCCTTCATGGTGCCGCCGCGGTAGCTGGTCTCGTCGAGGGTGGCGAGGACACGGACGCGGTCGCGGGGGTTGGTGCGGTAGTTGTACCACTCGTCGGTGCGCTGCCACTCGTCACCGAGGTGCGCGGTGGCGGGGTGGGTCTTGTCCTCGATACGTACGGTGGCGCTCTGGTTCTCCGGGTGGGACTGGAAGTAGGCGCCGACGAGGCCGCCGTAGAACGGCCAGTCGTACTCGGTGTCCGCCGCCGCGTGCACTCCCATGTAGCCGCCGCCGGCGGCGATATAGCCCTCGAACGCCTTCTGCTGGTTGGCGTCGAGGACGTCTCCGGTGGTGGAGAGGAAGACCACCGCGTCGTACCGGGCCAGGTTGCCGGTGGTGAACTGGGCCGCCGTCTCGGTGGAGTCGACGGTGATGCCGGTGGTCTTCCCCAGCTCCTTGAGCGCCGCGACGCCCTCGGGGATGGCGTCGTGGCGGAAGCCGGCGGTCTTCGAGAAGACGAGGACGCGCTTGTCGGTCTTGCCGGGTGCCTTCGTGGAGATCTCGAAGTCGTCGATGTCGAAGAGCGCGCCGGAGCCGCCCTTGAAGACCAGGAACAGTTCGGTGGTCTTCTTCGGTACGGACCTCAGCGGGACGTCGATGTCCTGGAAGGTCTCCCAGCTGCCGGTGACGGGCACGGGCGACGAGCCGAGCAGGGTGCCGGTGGCGGAGCCGGTGCGTACTTCGAGGAAGCCGCCGGCGCCGCCGGAGGAGATCCGGGCGTTGAGTGTCTTCGACCCGGTGAGGTTGTACGGCTTGAAGGAGATCCAGTCGCCGTTGTCGATGTCACCGACGGTCCTGCCGCCGTTGGCCTCGGCCTTCTCGAAGACATTGATGCCGTAGGAGTTGTTGAAGTGCTCGGCCTGCCGGTGGCGCGGCTGGAGCTGCGCCTGGGCGTGGCTGGTGAGCGGGGCCTGGCCGCCGCCTCCGCCGTCGGTGTACTCGGCGTCGATCACGCCGAAGATATTGGCGTTGGGGTCGTGTTCGGTGTCGGCGGGCGCGGTGATCGTGCCTTCGCAGCCGTTGGTGGAGGTGATGGGGTGGCCGTGGTTGTCGTGGCCGAGGATGTAGCGGACGATCACCTTGGCGCAGTCGATCGCGCCGTCCTCCGGGTCGGTGACCTTCACCTTGAACGGGATGGTGTCGCCGAAGTGGAACAGAGTTCCGTCGGCGGGGAGTTCGAGCTTCACGGTGGGTGCGGTGTTGCCGACGACCACCCGCACGGATGCCGTGCCGGTGCGTTCGGTGGAGTCGGTGACCGTGAGGCGGGCGGTGTAGGTGCCGTTGGTGCGGTACTTGTACACCGGGTTTGCCTCGGTGGAGGTGCCGCCGTCGCCGAAGTCCCAGGCGTAGGTGAGCGGGTCGTCGTCCGGGTCGTAGGTGCCGGCCGAGGAGAAGCTCACCTTGAGCGGCGCCTTGCCGGAGGTTCTGTCCGCTGCGGCGGCCGCGATGGGGGATCTGCCGCCGGTGGTGTTCTCGATGCGGTAGAGCGCGGAGTGCTCGTCGCCGCCGAACCAGGACAGGCCGTAGTCGAGGACGTAGAGGGCGCCGTCCGGGCCGAACTCCATGTCCATGACCTGGGTGCCGGTCCACGGGAACGGGTTGATCCCGTTCACCGTGCCGTCGTCGTCGTGCTCGATGCGCTTGATCCACTGGCGGCCGAACTCGCCCGCGAAGAAGTCGCCGTCGTACGCCTCGGGGAACTTCACCGGGGAGTCGAGATCGGCGTCGTAACGGTAGACCGGGCCCGCCATGGGTGACTCGGATCCGTTGCCGAACTCGGGCACACTGCCGCCGTCGTAGTCGATCCAGGCGGGCTGGGCGGGCGGCAGGTCGACGAGTCCGGTGTTGTGCGGCGAGGTGTTCTTGGGGGCCGCGCAGTCGAAGGCCGCGCCGGACGCCTTGGTGGCGAAGTCGTAGGCGATGTACGGCTCGTTCTTGCCGACGCAGTACGGCCAGCCGAAGTTGCCGGCCTCGGTGACCCGGGCGAACTCGACCATGCCGGACGGTCCCCTGGTCGGGGACGCGGCGCCCGCGTCGGGGCCGTAGTCACCGACGTACACCACCCCGGTCTGCTGGTCGACGGAGATCCGGAAGGGGTTGCGGAAGCCCATCGCGTAGATCTCGGGCCGGGTCTTCGCGGTGCCGGGGGCGAAGAGGTTGCCCTCGGGGACGGTGTACGAGCCGTCGTCGGCGACCTTGATGCGCAGGACCTTGCCGCGCAGGTCGTTGGTGTTGCCGGCGCTGCGCTGGGCGTCGAACGCGGGGTTGCGGTCGGGCCGTACGTCGATCGGTGTGTAGCCGTCGGAGGCGAACGGGTTGGTGTCGTCGCCGGTCGAGAGGTAGAGGTTGCCGTCCGCGTCGAAGGCGATGTCGCCGCCGACGTGGCAGCAGGTGCCGCGGGTGGCCGCGACGTCGAGCACCTTCTTCTCGCTGGCGGTGTTCAGGGTGCCGTCCGCGTTCAGGGTGAAGCGGGAGAGCCGGTTGTATCCGTCGAAGGGGGCGAAGTCGGCGGCGGTGCCGTTGTCGGGCGCGTCGCCCGCCGGGGTGTCGAGCTTGGGCGCGTAGTAGAGGTAGATGGCCCGGTTCTCGGCGAAGCCGGGGTCCACACCGACGCCTTGGAGGCCCTCCTCGTCGTGGCTGTAGACGTCCAGCCGACCGGAGACCGTGGTGTCACCGCCTGCGTCGGTGATCCGCAGTGTGCCGTCGCGCGAGGTGTGCAGCACCCGCCGGTCCGGCAGGACGGCGAGCGACATCGGCTCGCCCACCTCGTCGGCGCCCTTGGCGAGGGTCACCTGCTGGAAGCTCTCCGCCGAGGCGCTGTCCGAGGCGGTGGGCCCGGGGTCGGCGGCGGTGGCGGGTACGGCGGCGAGGCTCGATCCGGCGAGCACGGCGCTCGTCAGAAGGGCGAGGAGAGTTACGGCTCTTGGGCGTTTTCTGTGCACGAAAGTCCTCCACGGGTGGGCTGTTCGTACGTGCGGGCTGTCGAGCGCGGTCCGACGCGCTCACACCACCGACGTGCGCCGTCACGCCGTGGTCATCTGACACCGATCGCTCATTTGTCCTGTACAGATCAATGCTTCACCATGGACGGTAGCCGCGTTTGTCCCGGGCCGAAAGCCCTTGCGCACGGGTTAAGTTGTGCTTTCTCCCGACCCAGGACAAAGAAGGCGTTACTCCCCGCCCCCGAAGGCCGCGTCGAAGGACGCCGCCGGCGGCTCGAAGTCGAAGCGCTTCAGATGGGCCAGCGCCTCCGGAGCGCCGGCCAGCCGGTCCATGCCGGCGTCCTCCCACTCGACCGAGATCGGCCCTTCGTACCCGATCGACCGCAGCATCCGGAACACGTCCTCCCACGGCACCACACCGTGCCCGGCCGAGACGAAGTCCCAGCCGCGCCGCGGGTCGCCCCAGGGCAGATGGCTGCCGAGGCGGCCGTTGCGGCCGTCGAGACGGGTGCGGGCCTCCTTGCAGTCGACGTGGTAGATCCGGTCCCTGAAGTCGTAGAGGAAGCCCACCGGGTCGAGGTCCTGCCAGACGAAGTGGCTCGGGTCGAAGTTCAGCCCGAACGCGGGCCGGTGGTCCAGCGCCTCCAGCGCGCGGTGCGTGGTCCAGTAGTCGTACGCGATCTCGCTCGGGTGCACCTCGTGGGCGAAGCGCACACCCTCGGCGTCGAAGACGTCGAGGATCGGGTTCCAGCGCTCCGCGAAGTCCTCGTACCCCCGGTCGATCATGCCCGGCGGCACCGGCGGGAACATCGCGACCAGGTGCCAGATGGACGAGCCGGTGAAGCCGATGACGGTGTCCACCCCGAAGGCGGCGGCGGCCCTCGCGGTGTTCTTGATCTCGGCGGCGGCGCGCTGTCTGACGCCTTCCGGTTCGCCGTCGCCCCAGATCCGGCCGGGCAGAATGCCTCGGTGGCGCTCGTCGATGGGGTTGTCGCAGACCGCCTGGCCCACCAAGTGGTTCGAGATCGCCCAGCACTTGAGGCCGTACTTGTCGAGCAGTTGGTGGCGCCCCTCCAGATACGCCGGGTCGGCGAGCGCCTTGTCGACCTCGAAGTGGTCTCCCCAGCAGGCGAGTTCCAGCCCGTCGTAACCGAAGTCACGGGCGAGCCGGCACACCTCCTCCAGGGGCAGATCGGCCCACTGGCCGGTGAAGAGGGTGAACGGGCGTGGCATACGGTTCTCCTCCTGCTCGTGGTGTGCGGACGCTACGCCTGGGGCGCGGCCGGCGGCGGTACGGGCGTGTACACGGCGTTCTTCGCCGCGCTCTCCTCCACGGCGGCCAGCACCCGCTGGACCTGGAGCCCGTCGGCGAAGGACGGTGCCGGGTCGGTCCCGGCCGCGACCGCCACCACCAGATCGCGCGCCTGGTGGACGAAGGTGTGCTCGTAGCCGAGCCCGTGGCCCGGCGGCCACCACGCCTCCAGATAGGGATGCTCGGGCTCGGTGACCAGGATCCGGCGGAAGCCGGCCGTGGCCGCGGGCTCGTCGTGATCGTGGAACGACAGCTCGTTGAGCCGCTCCAGATCGAAGGCGAGCGAACCGCGCTCGCCGTTGATCTCCAGCCGCAGCGCGTTCTTGCGGCCGGCCGCCATCCGCGTCGCCTCGAAGGAGGCGAGCGCGCCGGAGGCGAGCCGGCCGGTGAACACCGCCGCGTCGTCCACGGTCACAGGACCGTACGCGCTGCCCGCCGCCCCCGACAGGCCGGCGCTCGCACCGCTGAGGACCGGCCGCTCCCGTACGAAGGTCTCCGAGAGCGCGGAGACCCCGGCGATCGGCTCCCCCGCCAGGAACTGCGCGAGGTCGACGATGTGCGCCCCCAGATCCCCCAGCGCGCCCGACCCGGCGCGTTCGCGGTCCAGCCGCCAGGTCAGCGGGGCCGCCGGGTCGGCCAGCCAGTCCTGGAGATAGGTGACCCTGACATGGCGCAGGGTGCCCAGCCGGCCCGCCGCGATGAGCTTCCTGGCGTACGAGATGGCCGGTACGCGGCGGTAGTTGAAGCCCACCATCGCCAACTGGCCCCGGGTACGGGCCGCTTCCGCGGCCCGTACCATCGCCTCCGCCTCGCCCACCGAGTTGGCGAGCGGCTTCTCGCACAGGACGTGCTTGCCCGCCTCCAGGGCGGCGATGGCGATCTCCGCGTGACTGTCCCCCGGTGTGCAGACGTCGACCACCTGCACATCGTCCCGCTCGATGAGCCGCCGCCAGTCGGTCTCGGCGGCGGCCCAGCCGTGTTTCGCCGCCGCCGCCTCCACCGCCGTCCGGTCACGGCCGCAGACCGCGGCGAGTACGGGCCGCATCGGCAGGTCGAAGACGTGTCCGGCGGTACGCCACCCCTGGGAGTGGGCGGCGCCCATGAACGCGTATCCGACCATGCCGATTCCGAGAGCCGGCGGTGGGGCGGCTTTCGGGTCCGGCGCTTCCGTGGGACTGGGGGTCATCCGGGTAACTCCTCGTCATCTCGCTCGGTGGGGACGGCCCGGCCTCGCGGCCGGTCGGGGCCGGTCAGCGGAAACCGGTCGGGAGGTACTGGTCGACGTTGTCCTTGTCGACCACGGCGGAGTAGAGCGTGACCGAGGCGGGGATCTCCAGCTCCGCCAGCCCGCTGACGCCCTTGGCCTGGCCGAGGGCGCGCGCCAGGTCGATGGCGGAGGCGGCCATGGTCGGCGGGTAGAGGACGGTCGCCTTGAGCACGCTGTTGTCGGCCTTGATGGCGTCCATCGCGGACTTGGCCCCGGCGCCGCCGACCATCAGGAAGTCGTCGCGGCCCGCCTGCTGGATGGCGCGCAGCGCACCCACGCCCTGGTCGTCGTCGTGGTTCCAGAGCGCGTCGAAGGAGGACTGCGCCTGGAGCAGCTGGGCCATCTTGGCCTGGCCGGACTCGACGGTGAAGTCGGCGGCCTGACGGGCGACCTTCTTGATGTTCGGGTAGTTCTTCAGGGCGTCGTCGAAGCCCTTGGTGCGCTGCTGGGTCAGCTCCAGGCCGTCGATCCCGGCCAGCTCGATGACCTTGGCGTTCTTCTTGTCCTTGAGCTTCTGGCCGATGTAGTTCCCGGCGCTGACGCCCATGCCGTAGTTGTCGCCGCCGATGTAGGCACGGTACGCCTGCGGGTTGGAGAAGATCCGGTCGAGGTTGATGACCGGGATGCCGGCGCGCATGGCCTTGAGGCCGACCTGGGTGAGCGCCTTGCCGTCGGCCGGCAGGATCACCAGGACGTCGACCTTCTTGTTGATCAGCGTCTCGACCTGGCCGATCTGCGCGGCGATGTCGTTGGAGCCCTCGGTGATGTCCAGCGTCACCTCGGAGTACTTCTTCGCCCGTGCCTTCGCCTGCTCGTTGATCGCGTTCAGCCAGCCGTGGTCGGCCTGGGGTCCGGCGAAGCCGATGGTGACGGCCTTGCCGGGCTTGTCGCCGTCGGCGGCGGGCTCGGTGTTGGCGGAGGTCTCCGCGGCGGCGGGTTCGTTGCTGGTGCAGGCGGTGAGGAAGGCTCCGGCGGAGAGGGCGGCGGTGCCGAAGAGGAGTCTTCTGCGGCTGGTTTCTGGCATGACGGTTCAACCCTTCGAGTAGGGCGGGGGGTGCGGGTGCGGGGCCGGACGGGGTGTCAGGCCTCGCCGTTGCGCAGCGTGCGGCGCTGGACCAGTACGGCGGCGACGATGATGGCGCCCTTGGCGATCTGCTGGACATCGCTCTGGAGGTTGTTCAGAGCGAAGATGTTGGTGATGGTGGTGAAGACGAGGACACCGAGGACGGAGCCGACGATCGTGCCGCGGCCACCGCTGAGCAGGGTGCCGCCGATGATCGCCGCCGCGATGGCGTCGAGTTCGTACAGGTTGCCGTTGGTGTTCTGGCCCGAGCCCGCCAGGATGATCAGCAGGAAGGCCGCGATGCCGCAGCAGAGCCCGGAGAACAGGTAGAGGTAGAGCCGCTGGCGGCGGACGTCGATACCGGCGAGCCTGGCGGCCTCCGGGTTGCCGCCGACGGCGACGGTGCGGCGGCCGAAGGTCGTACGGTTCAGGATCAGCCAGCCGGCGACCGTGACGGCCGCGAAGACCAGCACGAGCGGCGGGATCCCGAGGACGTACGAGTCGGGGACGCCGAGGTCGAGCACCGACTGGACCTCGACGATCTGGGTCTTGCCGTCGGTGATCATGAGCGCGAGGCCGCGCGCCGAGGCGAGCATGGCGAGGGTCGCGATGAACGGCACCATCCCGCCGTACGCGATGAGTACCCCGTTCACGAGCCCGCAACCGAGCCCCACCAGGACGGCGGTGAAGAGGATGCCGGCGAAGCCGAACTCCTGGGTGGCCAGCGTCGTCGCCCACACCGAGGAGAGGGCCACGATCGCGCCGACCGAGAGGTCGATGCCGCCGCTGGTGATGACGAAGGTCATGCCGACGGTGACCACACCGATGACGGAGGCCTGGGTCAGCACGAGCTGGAGGTTGTTGGTGTCGAGGAACTGATCCGGCTTGGTGATGCCGCCGACCACGATCAGCGCGGCGAGCACCCCCAGCAGGGAGAGGTTGCGGACGTCGAGCCGCAGCCCGAGGGCGCGGGGCCCACCGCTCGGCCGGCCGGACGTGCCGGACACACCGGACGTGGCGGGTGCGGCGCGGTCCGCGGGTGCGGCGGACCTGGGCTCGGCGGGTGTCGCGGCCGGTTCGGACGAGGCGGCCGAGCCGGGCCCGCCCCGCCGCTCCTCGGAGGCAGGCGGTTTCATGGCGTCGGGCTCCCTTCCATCACAAGATCGAGTACGCGGTGCTCGTCCAGCTCGCGGGCGGGCGCCCGGTGGACCACCCGGCCCTCGCGCAGGACCAGCACCCGGTCGGCGAGGCCCAGAACTTCGGGGACCTCGCTGGAGACGAGCAGGACGGCGAGGCCCTCGTCGGCCAGCCGCCGGATGACGGCGTACAGCTCGGCGCGGGCACCCACATCGACCCCGCGCGTCGGTTCGTCGAGCAGCAGCACCCGGCAGCCGCGCAGCAGCCAGCGGGCGAGTACGGCCTTCTGCTGGTTGCCGCCGGAGAGGGTACGGATCCGGGCGTCCGGGTTGTCCGGGCGCAGCGAGAGTTCCCTGGTCGCGGCCTGGGCGGCGGTCCGTTCGGCCGTACGGTCGAGCCAGCCCGCGCGGGCGAAGCGCGGCAGCGAGGACACCGACACGTTGCGGGTGACCGATTCGAGCATCAGCAGCCCCTGGGCCTTGCGCTCCTCGGGGGCGAGCCCGAGTCCGGCGCGCACGGCGGCGCGCACACTGCCGGGCCGCAGCGGGACACCGTCGACGAGGACCCGGCCCGCGGTGGGTTTGCGGGCGCCGTACACCGTCTCCAGGATCTCGGAGCGGCCGGAGCCCACGAGCCCGGCCAGGCCGACGATCTCGCCGGGCCGCAGTTCGAGGTCGACGGGCGCGAACTCCCCTTCCCTGGCGAGCCCTTCGACGCGCAGGACGGGTTCGGGGCGCGGGTCGCCGGGTGCCGGCGGGGCGGGCCGCTCGGGGAAGACGTACTCGACGTTCCGGCCGGTCATCAACGCGACGACCTCGCGGGTCGGGGTCTCCTTCGCGGGCAGGGCGACGGCCACGGTACGGCCGTCCTTGATGACGGTCACGCGGTCGCCGATGCGCCGGATCTCCTCCAGCCGGTGCGAGATGTAGATGACGGCCACTCCGTCGGCCGTGAGGGTGGCGACCGTACGGAAGAGGTTGTCGACCTCGTCGGGGTCGAGGGCCGCGGACGGCTCGTCCATCACGATGAGCCGTACGTCGTGGGAGAGCGCGCGGGCCATGGAGACGATCTGCTGCTGGGCGGCGGAGAGCGAGCCGACGAGCTGGTGGGCCAGGATCTCGGAGTGGCCGAGGCGGGCCAGCAGCGCGGTGGCCGCTGTTCTGGCCTCCCGGCCCCTGACGACGAATCCGGCGGTGGTCGGTTCATGGCCGAGGAAGATGTTCTCCGCCACCGACAGCCCCTCGACCAGGTCGAGTTCCTGGTAGATGGTGGCGATGCCGAGCCGCATGGCGGCGATGGGCGATTTCAGTGTGACGTGCTCGCCGCGCCAGGTGATCACACCGTCGTCGGGCTGGTGTGCCCCGGCGAGGACCTTGATGAGTGTGGACTTCCCGGCGCCGTTCTGGCCGAGCAGACAGTGGACCTCACCCGCCGCGACCTCCAGGTCCACCCCGTCGAGGGCGCGGACGCCGGGGAAGGTCTTGGTGATGCCGGACATGGTGAGCAGTGGGGTGTCGGGTGGTACGGGTGGTGCGGGTGCCATGGCGTATCCCCTCGGCGGACGCGGCCGGTGAGCGAGCAGGGCGAACAGGAGGCAGGGCAGGCAGGAGGCAGGAGTGGGCGGGAGGCGGAGTGAGCGGGGCAGGACGGAGCTGTCGTACGGGGGCGGCTCGGTGCGGATGGCGGCTCGTGCGGCTCGTACGGTTCCGGGGCGCGGCACTTGTGGTGCGGCGCGTGCGGACACTGCGGGTACTGCGGCTCGTGCGGACGTGCTGGCGTGGCGTTGTGACGGTGTGTCGGTTGTTGTGCCGGTGTGGCGTTGTGCCTGCGTGCTGGTGTTGCCGGTGTGCCGTTGTTACGGACGGTTCAGGTGTTCAGGTGTTCCGTGTGTTGCTGGTGGTACGCCGTCGGCCCTCAGGCCGGCGAGAACAGGTGGTCGCTGATGAGCCGGGCCGCGCCGGTGACCCCGGCTGTCTGCCCCAACTCGCCCAGGACGATGGGCAGATTGCCGGTGGCCAGCGGCAGGGACTGCCGGTAGACCTGGGTCCGTACGCTGGCCAGCAGGGTGTGGCCGAGGCCGGTCACCCCGCCGCCGATCACGACGAGCCCGGGGTTGAAGAAGCTGACGAGTCCGGCGATGACCTGGCCGACCCGGTTCCCGCCCGCCCGGATGAGTTCGAGCGCGGCGGGGTCGCCGGCCGCCGCGGCGGCCGCGACGTCCACGGCGGTGAGCCGCCCGGCGGCGGCCAGCAGCGCGGCCAGTTCGGGCGAACGGCCGTCGCGGGCCGCGTCCTCGGCGTCCCGGGCGAGCGCGGCGCCGCTGAAGTACGCCTCCAGACAGCCCTTGTTGCCGCAGGCGCAGGGACGGCCGTCCATCTCGACCTGGATATGGCCGATGTCGCCGGCGCTGCCGGTGGTACCGCGGTAGACATCGCCGCCGACGACGATGCCGCAGCCGATGCCCGTACCGATCTTGACGCAGATGAAGTCGCCCACGGAGCGGGCGACGCCCGCGTGCTGCTCCCCCATCGCCATCAGGTTCACGTCGTTGTCGACCATGACCGGGCAGCCAAGCTCCTGGCTGAGCGCCTCCCGTACGGGGAAGCCGTCCCAGCCCGGCATGATCGGCGGTGCGACCGGGACCCCCTCGGGAAAGCGGACCGGTCCTGGCACTCCGATGCCCGCTCCGTCGAACTCCTCGGCGAGACCGGAGACTTTGAGCTTCGCCGCCAGCGCGAGCACCTGCTCGAAGACGGCGACGGGGCCTTCCCTGACATCCATCGGATGGTTGAGGTGACCGAGCACCTCCAGCTCCGCGTTGGTGACGGCCACATCGATGGACGTGGCACCGATGTCCACCCCGAGGAAGCGCATGGCCGGTGCGAGCCGGATGTTGTGGGAGCGCCGGCCGCCGCGCGAGGCGGCGAGTCCGTCGGCGACGACCAGCCCGGTCTCCAGCAGCCGGTCCACCTCGACGGCCAGCTTCGAGCGCGAGAGATCCACCTGATCACCCAGTTGCGCACGGGAGTTGGGGCCACCGTCGCGCAACAGCCTGAGCAGTCGCGCCTGGTGCGCGTTCGCAGGTCGTGCCGTCATACGTCTCACGCGCCCCTCCCCGCCTTCCCGGCCGTCTCCGTGGTGCTTTTGAGGGAACGTAGCAGCGCTTGCCCGCAGTGGGAAGAAGTTGCGCAGGAATCTGCCATAACTTTCTCCACACCCAGGACAAAGAAAAGGCCGTCACGCGTCCCACGCGTGACGGCCGGGCGGGGAAACGGTTCGGGCGGCGGGCGGGATCAGCCGCGTTCGCGCTGGTGGTAGGTGGTTCTGGTGTGTTCGGTGTGCGCCTTCATGACGGCGGTGGCGCGCTGCTCGTCCCGGGCGGAGATCGCGGCGATCAGCTGCCGGTGCTCGGTCCAGGAGTCCTTGCCGCGCTGCCTGGCGACCGGGGTGTAGTACCAGCGGACCCGGCGGTCCACCTGCGCGGCCAGCTCCGCCAGCACCACATTGCCCGCCAGCTCCATGACCTTGGCGTGGAAGGCGGCGTTCGCGGCGACCGCCTGGTCCACGTCGTCGTCCGCGACCGCCCGCTCCCCCCTGGCGCACAGCTCCTCCAGCGCGGCGATCCCCGCCGTGCCCGAGTTCGCCGCGGCCAGCCGGGCGGCCTCCGCCTCCAGGAGGGTGCGGACCGAGAGCAGCTGGTCCGCCTCCTCCTCGGTCGGCTCGTGGACGAACGCGCCCTGGGCCGGCCGCAGATCGACCCACCCCTCGGTGTTGAGGCGCTGGAGCGCCTCGCGCACCGGCTGCCGCGACACCCCGAGGTGGCCCGCGAGTTCGCTCTCGACCAGATGCTGGCCCGGCTGGAGCGCCCGGGTCGTGATCAGTTCGAGCAGGGCCTCGTACACCCGCTCACGCAGCGGACCCGGGCGTTCGAGCCTGGGCACGGCGCCCGGTGTCAACTTCGCGGACAGCATCGCGGTCCCCCTCCTGGCGGCGGTGGCGACAGCACACAATTGGCTATCGTCTACAGTCTACCGAGGTCGGGGGGCGAACTCAGGGGCAGCGGACGACCTGGCCGCCGTACGAGAGGTTGCCGCCGAAGCCGAAGAGGAGCACCGGGTCGCCGGCCTGGATCTCCCCGCGCTCCACGAGTTTGGACAGCGCCATCGGGATGGACGCGGCGGAGGTGTTGCCGGAGTCCACCACATCGCGGGCGATCACGGCGTTGACCGCGCCGATCTTCTGCGCGAGGGGCTCGATGATCCGCAGATTGGCCTGGTGCAGCACCACCCCGGCCAGCTCCTCGGGAGTGACCCCGGCCCGCTCGCAGACCTTGCGGGCGATGGGCGGCAGCTGGGTGGTGGCCCAGCGGTAGACCGACTGCCCCTCCTGGGCGAAGACCGGCGGGGTGCCCTCGATCCGTACCGCGTGCCCCATCTCGGGCACGGAGCCCCAGAGCACCGGGCCGATCCCCGGCTCCTCGCCGGGGCCCGTCGCCACGACGACCGCCGCGCCCGCGCCGTCGCCGAGCAGCACGCAGGTCGTCCGGTCCGTCCAGTCGGCGATCTCCGTCATCTTGTCGGCGCCGATGACCAGGACGCGCGACGCGGAACCGGCCCGTACGGCGTGGTCGGCGGTGGCGAGGGCGTGGGTGAAGCCCGCGCACACCACATTGAGGTCCATCACCGCGGGCGAGCCCATGCCGAGCCGGGCCGCGACCCGGGCCGCCATGTTGGGCGAGCGGTTGATGGCGGTGGAGGTGGCGACCAGCACCATGTCGATGTCCTCGGGCACCAGGCCGGCCGCGGCGAGCGCCTTGGCCCCCGCGTGCGCCGCCAGCTCGTCCACCGGCTCGTCAGGGCCCGCCACGTGCCGGGTCTTGATGCCGACCCGGCTGCTGATCCATTCGTCGCTGGTGTCGACCATCGTCGCCAGCTCGTGGTTCGTGAGCACCTTGGCGGGCTGATAGTGCCCGAGCGCGGCGATACGAGTGCCGGTCATGCCCGGGACCCCCTCTGTTTCGACGTCAGGAATTCTCCAGTCTCGTCAGCGACTCACCGGTAGGGGTGCGGGTGAACCAACAGGATTAACGCGCTCCGTTTGGAGAGTCCACATCATCGGGTGAAAAGCTGAGCCGCCTTGAGGACCAACTCATAGACACCGTACGCGAGCGGAATGCCCACCCAAAGCCAGGCGAAGGTGATCAGACCGGTACGGCGGGGCTCAGCCGGCCCGGCCGGAGTCGCTGAAGAGCTGGTCATCGGGGGTCTCCTTCGGTTCGGGGACGTGGTGGCGGGGGTGAACGGGCCGTACCAGTTCATTGGCGACGAAGCCGACAGCGAGCAGTCCGATCATGATGGTGAACGAAAGACCGTACAGCCCCGCGCCGCTCCTGCCCGCCGCCTCCTGGCTGTCCGCGACCTTGTTGACGATGAGCGGGCCCAGCACTCCGGCGGTGGACCAGGCGGTGAGCAGCCTGCCGTGGATCGCGCCGACCTGGTAGGTGCCGAAGAGATCCTTGAGATACGCGGGGATGGTGGCGAAGCCGCCGCCGTAGAAGGAGAGGATCACCAGCGCGCAGCAGACGAAGAGCGGTTTCGAGGAGTCGCCGAACCGGGCGATCAGCAGATACATGACGGCGCCGACACCCAGGTAGACGCGGTAGACGTTCTTGCGGCCTATCAGGTCCGAGGTGGAGGACCAGCCGATCCGTCCCGCCATGTTGGCGGCGGAGAGCAGGGCGACGAAACCGGCCGCGGCCGAGACGGAGACGGGCGTGGCGGTCCTGGCGAAGAAGTCCGTGATCATCGGGGCGGCCTTCTCCAGGATGCCGATGCCCGCGGTGACGTTCATGCACAGGACGACCCAGAGGCACCAGAACTGCGGGGTGCGCACGGCCGACCTGGCGGAGACCTGAGGCGTACGGGCCGCCGCGGCCTCCCCGGCGACGGGATCGGCGGGCCGCCGCTGCCGGTAGCCGGGCGGCGGGACCCGGACCAGGAAGACGCCGAGGCCCATGAACACCGCGTACACCAGCCCGTGCGTCAGGAAGGCGAGGGCGATGCCGCGGCTGTCGGAGCCGTACGACTCCAGCATCTGCGCGGACCACGGCGAGGCGATGAGCGCGCCGCCGCCGAAGCCCATGATGGCGATGCCGGTGGCCATGCCCGGCCGGTCGGGGAACCACTTGATCAGCGTGGACACGGGCGAGATGTAGCCGATGCCGAGCCCGATCCCGCCGACGAAGCCGTAGCCGAGGACGATCAGCCAGTACTGCTCGGTGGCGGCGCCCAGCGCGGCGAGCAGGAAGCCCGAGGAGAAGCAGCACAGGGCGACGGTCATCGCCCAGCGCGGCCCGTTGCGCTCCACGAGGGTGCCGCCGAACGCGGCCGACAGCCCGAGCATCACGATGCCGAGCTGGAAGGGGAGCGCGCTCTGGGTGCCGGTCAGGCCGAGCGCGGATTCGAGTGGGGGTTTGAAGACGCTCCAGGCGTATGCCTGGCCGATCGAGAGATGCACCGACAGCGCGGCCGGCGGCACCAGCCAGCGGCTCCAGCCGGCGGGGGCGAGAGGTGGGGTCATGGTCGCGAACTCTAGGAACGGGCCTACCCGTTGGGAAGATCCCCGACACGGATCGGTACGCGCGCGACGCGGCGGCCCGAGGCCGGGTACGGCAGCCGGGCCCGTAGTACGGCAGCCTGGGGGTGCGGAGCGCGGAGGAACCTCGTACGCGGGTCTTCCTCCGCACCACCTGCCGGAATACTGTATGCAAAGCATCGCGCCAGCGAGCGCCGACGAGTAGGACTGATCACCATGGGACGGGTCACCGAGCGCCGCCGCACCATCCGCGTCAGGGACGGGGTCGTCACCACCCGCCCGGACACCCTGGTGGCCGAGGAGCCACTGGAGATCCGGCTGAACGGCAAGCCGCTCGCCATCACGATGCGCACTCCCGGCGACGACTTCGCGCTGGCGGCCGGGTTCCTGGTGAGCGAGGGCGTGCTCGCGTCGAGCGCGGACGTGCGCTCCATCGTGTACTGCGCGGGCGCCAAGGACGACGGTACGAACACGTACAACGTGGTCGACGTCCAGCTCGCGCCCGGTGTGCCGGTCCCCGACATCACACTGGAGCGCAACGTCTACACGACCTCGTCGTGCGGGCTGTGTGGCAAGGCCAGCCTGGACGCCGTACGGACCACCACCCGCTTCCCGATCGCCGACACTCCCCCGGTCCTGGTCGAACCCGCCCTGCTCGCCGGCCTCCCCGACCGGCTCCGCGCGGCGCAGCGCGTCTTCGACCGGACCGGGGGCCTGCACGCGGCGGCGCTGTTCTCGGAGGACGGCGAGCTGCTGGACATCCGTGAGGACGTCGGCCGGCACAACGCGGTCGACAAGCTGGTCGGCCGGGCGCTGCGGGAGGATCTGCTGCCGCTGTCGCGGGCGATCCTGCTGGTCTCCGGCCGTGCCTCGTTCGAACTGGCGCAGAAGGCGGTGATGGCGGGCATCCCGGTGCTGGCGGCGGTCTCGGCGCCGTCGTCGCTCGCCGTCGATCTGGCCGCGGAGTGCGGGCTCACACTGGTCGGGTTCCTGCGCGGCCCCTCCATGAACGTGTACGCGGGCGACGAGCGGATCGCCCTGCACAGCGGGGTGTGAACCTCTCCCGCCGCACGGGACACGGGCCCGGCCGACGGGGAGCGCCCCCTGCGCCGGCCGGGCCCTGCCGTACGGTCAGACCGGACCGGCCCCCGCCGCGGCGGCCGGCGTGTCGTCCCTGGCCGCGCCCCGCGTAACACCCCCGTCCGGCTTCGCTACGGCTACCGCTTCCGCTGCCGCCTCCGGCTCCTCGTCGCGCGCCCTGCGCTTCGCGATCACCGCGCAGACCATCAGCTGCATCTGGTGGAAGAGCATCAGCGGCAGCACCGCGAGGCTCGCGTGCGCGCCGAACAGTACGGTCGCCATCGGCAGCCCCGCCGCCAGGCTCTTCTTCGACCCGGCGAACTGGATCGCGATCCGGTCGGCCCGGCCGAATCCGAGCCGCGCGCCGCCGTACCAGGTGGCCGCGAGCATCACCGCGAGCAGGACAGCCTCCACGGCCAGCAGCGCGCCGAGCCGGGCCGGGGTCACCTGGTGCCAGCTGCCGGAGATCACCCCCTCGCTGAACGCGGTGTAGACCACCAGCAGCACCGAACCCCGGTCGACCAGGCCGAGCACCTTCTTGTGCCGGGCGAGGAAGCCGGCGATCCAGCGCCGCAGCAGCTGTCCCGCGACGAAGGGCAGCAGCAGCTGGGCCACGATCCTGAGCAGCGAGTCCGCCGAGAATCCGGCGGTCCGCCCGCCGATGAGCAGCGCCGCGAGCAGCGGAGTGAGCACGATGCCGATCAGGCTGGAGAAGGAGCCGGCGCAGATCGCGGCGGGCACGTTGCCGCGCGCGATGGAGGTGAAGGCGATGGACGACTGGACGGTCGAGGGCACCAGGCAGAGGAAGAGGAGCCCGCTGTAGAGCTGCGGGGTCAGGACGTACGGCACGAGCCCCCGCGCGGCCAGTCCGACCAGCGGGAAGAGGACGAACGTGGCGGCGAGGACGGTGAGATGGAGCCGCCAGTGCGTGATCCCCTCGACCACCTCGGCGGTGGACAGCCGCGCTCCGTAGAGGAAGAAGAGCAGCGCCACCGCGCCGGTCGACGCGCCGCCCGCGACCTGGGCCGCCGCGCCGGACGCGGGCAGGAGAGCGGCGAGCCCGACGGTCGCGAGGAGCGCCAGGACGTACGGGTCGACGGGCAGCCACGACGGCAGACGCAGGCGCGGGCGGATGGACGCGGAGGAGGAGGCGCGGGGCGTACGGGACGTGCGGCGGTTCATGTGCTCCACAACTGGTCTCTCGTGCGGTACAGGCGGTACGGGGGTACAGGCGGCAGTACGCGTGGTACGTGCCGTACGGGGGGCGACGATCGCGCCTCCCCATGGTCCACCTGTTCGACTTGATCGGGAATCCCGTATACCGCTCTGACTGTCATCACGTTCCGCGATAACGCTGTACGCTGGGGGCATGTACGACCCCGGACAACTGCGCACCTTCCTCGCCGTGGCCCAGACGCTCAGCTTCACCGGGGCGGCCCGCCGGCTGGGGCTGCGCCAGTCCACGGTGAGCCAGCACGTCCGGCGGCTGGAGGACGCGACCGGGCGCCCGCTCTTCACCCGGGACACCCACAGCGTGGAGCTGACCGAGGACGGGGAGGCCATGCTGGGCTTCGCCCGGTCGATCCTGGCCGCGCACGAGCGGGCGGCGGCGTTCTTCGGCGGCACCCGGCTGCGCGGCCGGCTGCGGTTCGGCGCCTCGGAGGACTTCGTCCTGACCCGGCTGCCGGAGATCCTGGAGGCCTTCCGCCGCGACCATCCGGAGGTCGATCTCGAACTGACCGTGGAGCTGTCGGGCATCCTGCACGAGCAACTGGCGGCGGGCCGGCTCGATCTGGTGCTGGCCAAGCGCCGCACGGGCGACACCCACGGCCGGCTCGTCTGGCAGTCGTCCCTGGCCTGGATCGGCGCGCCCCGGCTGCGGCTCGATCCCGACCGGCCGGTGCCGCTGATCGCCTTCCCGCCGCCCGCGCTCACCCGTGCCCGCGCGCTGGAGGTACTGGAGGCGCACGGCCGGTCCTGGCGCCTCGCCTGTACGAGCGCCAGCCTGAGCGCGCTGATCGCGGCGGCACGCGCCGGGCTCGGCGTGATGGCGCACACCCGGGGGCTGATCCCGCCGGGGCTGGTGCCCGTACGGGCCAAGCTCCTGCCCGAACTCGGCGGGGTGGACTTCGTCCTGCTGCACGCCCGGGACCACGGCCGCGACCACGCCGGGGAGCGCGGCGGTACGGCGGCGCGGGAGGCCGCGGACGCGCTCGCCGCCGCGATCCTGGCGAGCGGCGACCGGCTGCACCGCCCGGCCGCGGCCGACGGCTGAACACGCGCATCCCGCTCCGCGGCGCGCCACCACCGACGCATCCGGCGGAGAGAGCTTCCTCCTCGGGCCGTCGCCCCCCGTCCTGACCTGTGGCGATACGGCTCGGAGAGAGTCGCGCGGGCGGTCTCCCGCCGGATGGCCGGGTCGGGTACCGTCACCGGCGCTGGTGCGGAATGCCACAAGGAGCGAGTTTTGCGCGAGTTCACCGTCCCTCCTCTGCCGGCCGCCCCTCACGTCGGCGGACTCGCGGACGCGGTCTTCGACCATGCCCTGGCCGATCCGGAGCGGGTCGCGCTCGGCCGCGAGGACGGGGCCGGCCAGTGGCGGGACGTGACGTCGGCCGCCTTCCGTGACAAGGTGCTCGCACTGGCCCGGGGGCTGCTGGCACAGGGCGTGCGGTTCGGCGACCGGGTCGCGATCATGTCCCGTACCCGGTACGAGTGGACGCTCTTCGACTTCGCGCTCTGGACGGTCGGCGCCCAGCCCGTACCGGTCTATCCGACGTCCTCGGCCGAGCAGGTCCACTGGATCCTGTACGACGCCGAGGTCTCCGCCTGTCTGGTCGAGCACGGGGACCACGCCATGACCGTCGGCTCGGTGATCGGCCGGCTGCCGCGGCTCCAGCGGCTGTGGCAACTGGACGCTGGCGCGCTGGACGACCTGGTCGCGGCGGGCGCGCGGGTGGCCGAGGAGGTGGTGCACCGCCACCGCAGGGCCGTCACCCCGGACTCCGTCGCCACGGTGATCTACACCTCCGGCACCACAGGACGGCCGCGGGGCTGTGTGCTCACCCACGCCCATTTCATGTTCGAGACCGACACCCTGCTGGGGCGCTGGGAGCCGGTCTTCGGCACCGCCACCGGCGACCGGGCGTCGACCCTGCTCTTCCTGCCGCTCTCGCATGTCTTCGGGCGGATGATCGAGATTGCGGCGATCCGCGGCCGGGTGAAGCTTGGCCACCAGCCCGAGCTGCGGTCGGAGGTGCTGCTGCCCGCACTCGCCGCGTTCCGGCCGACCTTCGTGCTGGCCGTGCCGTACGTCTTCGAGAAGCTCTCCCGCGCGGCCCGGCGCCGGGCGGAGCGGGACGGCAGGGCCGCCGCCTTCGACCGGGCGGTGGAGGTCGCGGTGCGGTACGCGGAGGCGCTGGAGGAGCGGGCGTTCGGCGTCGGTCCCGGGCCGTCGGCCGCGCTGCGGGTCCAGCACCAGTTCTTCGAGAAGGCCGTGTACGGCAAGGTGCGCGACGCGCTGGGCGGGCGCGTACGGCACGCGATGTCCGGCGGCTCGGCGATGGACCGGCGGCTCGGGCTGTTCCTGGCGGGCGCGGGCATCACCGTCTACGAGGGGTACGGGCTCACCGAGTCGTGCGCGGCGGCCACCGCCAACCCGCCCGAACGCACCCGGTACGGCACGGTCGGGCAGCCGATCCCCGGCACCGCCGTACGGATAGCGGCGGACGGCGAGATCTGTCTGCGCGGCGGGCATGTCTTCGCCGGCTATCTGGGCGACCCGAAGGCCACCGGCGCCGTCCTGCGCGACGGCTGGCTGGCCACCGGCGACCTCGGCGCCCTCGACGACGACGGCTATCTCACCATCACCGGCCGGAAGAAGGAGATCCTGGTCACGTCGGGCGGCAAGAGTGTGCCGCCGGCCCCGCTGGAGGCGCGGGTACGGGCGCATCCGCTGGTGGCGCAGTGTCTTGTCGTCGGCGACAACCGGCCGTACGTCGCGGCGCTGGTCACCATCGACCCCGAGGCCGTCGAGCACTGGCTCACGGTCCGGGGCAGACGGCCCCTCACCCCCGCGGAGCTGGTACGGGACACGGAGCTGGAGGCGGAGATCCGGCGGGCGGTGATCACCGCGAACACGTCGGTCTCGCAGGCCGAGTCGATCCGTACGTTCCGAATCCTGGCCCATCCGTTCAGCGAGGAAGCCGGCCTGCTGACACCGTCGTTGAAGCTGAAGCGCCGGGCGATCGAGGCCGCCTACGCCGCCGAGGTCGACGCGCTCTACCGCTGAGACCGGCGTTCGCGGGCGACCCGTGGAAAACGGGCGCGGGAATCCGTCCGGCCCTGAGATCGTTGGACCATCGAAGAACCACCCGACGACGTTAGGATCGACCGCCCGTGAGCAAGGTCCCCACCCTCACTCTCAACAACGGCATCGAGATGCCCCAGCTCGGCTTCGGCGTCTGGCAGGTTCCCGACGACGAGGCGGCGCAGGCCGTCGGCACCGCGCTGGAGGCCGGGTACCGCAGCATCGACACCGCCGCCATCTACGGCAACGAGGAGGGCACGGGCAAGGCCCTCGCCGCCTCCGGGGTCGACCGCGCGGACCTCTTCGTCACGACGAAGCTGTGGAACAGCGAGCAGGGGTACGACTCGACGCTGCGCGCCTTCGACGTCTCGCTGGCCAAGCTCGGCCTGGAGTACGTCGACCTCTATCTGATCCACTGGCCGAAGCCGGCCGCCGACACCTACGTCGACACGTACAAGGCGTTCGAGAAGATCCTCGCCGACGGCCGCGCCAAGTCCATCGGTGTCTCGAACTTCCTTCCCGCGCACCTGGAGCGGCTGCTGGACGAGACCTCCGTGGTCCCGGCCGTCAACCAGATCGAGCTGCACCCGCAGCTCCAGCAGGCCGAGTCGCGCGCCTTCCACGAGCGGCACGGCATCCTCACGGAGGCCTGGTCGCCGCTGGGCCAGGGCAAGGGCCTGCTGGAGGTGCCGACCGTGCTGGCGATCGCGCGCAAGCACGAGCGGACGCCGGCCCAGGTGGTGCTGCGCTGGCATCTCCAGCTGGGGAACGTGGTGATTCCCAAGTCGGTGACCCCGTCCCGGATCCAGGAGAACATCGACGTCTTCGGCTTCGAGCTGGACGCGGACGACCTGGCGGCGTTCGCCGCGCTCGACGAGGGCCGGCGCATCGGCCCCGACCCGGCCGAGCTGAACAACTGATCCGGGCGCGATGACGCGCGGACAGCACGGCGCCGTCGCCCGGCAGGGCCGACGGCGCCGTGCTGTGGTGTGCGGTGTCAGCGGGCGCCGTGCGCCGGGGCGATCGCCTCGACACGCTCGGCCAGCGTGAAGTCCAGCGCGGTGAGGGCGCCGCCCGCGTCATGGGTGGAGACGGCCAGCACGATCGTGCTGTACCCCAGCGTCAGCTCGGAGTGATGGATCAACTGCTCCTGGATACTGGCGATATGGACCACCATCGCGGTGGCCGCGAAATGCGAGGACAGCCGGTACGAACGGGTGAGACGCCCGTCGGCCACCGACCAGCCGGGCAGGGACCGCAGCCGGTCCTCGGTCTCGCTCTGCGACAGCGGTTCGGCGGGGGGCATGGCCGTGACTCCTTCCGGGATACGGGCAGCGACCCGGCCGACGATACGGCGTCGGGACAGGAATCCGGCCGACGGACGCATGGCCGCGGGGAAACGGGGCAGGCGCCCCCCTCGAACGGACCACCGCGACGGAGGAGTGACGTCATGACGACCACAACTGTGCGTGCTGCCGAGGCGGAGCAGGCGGCGGGCGTCCTGACCAGCGGATCCACAGTGCCCTCTGACGGACTGCCACGGATCGAGGACCCGGGAGCCATCGCGCCGAAGGACGCGCGGGCGCTGTCGAAGCTCTTCTTCGACCGGCTCCAGCTCCTCGAAGAGGGCACCCCCGAGCACAGTTACGCCCGCAACACGCTGATCGAGATGAACCAGTCGCTCGTACGGTACGCCGCCGGCCGCTTCCGCAACCGGGGCGCCGGCGACATGGAGGACATCCTCCAGGTCGGCACGATCGGTCTGATCAAGGCCATCGACCGCTTCGACCTCTCCCGCGAGGTCGAGTTCACCACCTTCGCCGTCCCCTACATCGTCGGCGAGATCAAGCGCTTCTTCCGGGACACCAGCTGGGCCGTCCATGTGCCGCGCCGGCTCCAGGAGCTCCGCGTCGAGCTGGCCAAGGCCAGGGACCAGCTGGCCGGCACGCTGGACCGGGAGCCGACCGTCCGGGAGCTGGCCGCGCTGCTGGACATCCCGGAGGAGGAGGTCGTCGAGGGGCTGGTGGCCACCAACGGCTACACGGCCGGCTCCCTGGACCTGCCCGCGGGCGACGAGCACGGCAGCGGCGGCGGACGCACCTTCGCCGATGTGCTGGGCGAGCCGGACCCGGCCATGGAGAAGGTGGAGAACCTGCACGCCCTGGCGCCGCTGCTGGAGCGGCTCGACCCGCGCGAGCGCGGCATCGTCGAGATGCGCTTCGGCCGGGAGATGACCCAGTCGCAGATCGGCGCGGAGCTGGGCGTCTCGCAGATGCATGTGTCCCGGCTGCTGAGCCGCATCCTCACCCGGCTGCGGTCGGGGATGCTCGTCGAGGAGTGACGGAAGGCGGGCGCCCGTGGACCGGGCGCCCGCCTCCGTACCGTTTCGCAGCCGGTCGAGGATCAGCCGCGGGTCAGCCGCAGGGTGATCAGCTCGAACGGGCGCAGCGACAGCCGGACCGCTCCGCCGTCCAGCGCGGGCGGCTCGGTGTCCGTGAGGGGCCGCTCCAGCAGGTCGGTGACGGCGAGCGCGGTGGCTCCGAAGCCGAGGCCGACCAGCGCCCTGGCCCGGCCGCCGGCCGACTCGTAGAGGCGTACGACCACATCGCCACTGCCGTCGTCGGCGAGCTTCACCGCGCTGACGACGACCGCGTCGTTGTCGACGGTCACCAGCGGGGCCACCTCGGCGTCCGTGCCGGTGATCCGGCGCTCGGGCAGATTGACGCGGTAGCCCTCGCGGACCGCGTCACCGATGCCCGCGCCCGGGACCAGGGAGTGCCGGAAGCGGTGAACGCCCTGGTCGGTCTCCGGGTCGGGGAAGCGCGGGGCGCGCAGCAGCGAGACCCGGACGGTGGTGGTCGTGCCGGCGTCCGAGGCGCGGACGGTCCGGGTGACATCGTGGCCGTACGTCGAGTCGTTGACCAGGGCGACGCCCCAGCCGGGCTCCTCCAGGTGGACGAATCGGTGGTTGCACGCCTCGAACTTGGCCGCCTCCCAGCTGGTGTTGGTGTGCGTGGCGCGGAAGACATGGCCGAACTGGGTCTCGGAGGCGTACCGCTCGGCGTGGATGTCCAGCGGGAAGGCCGCCTTGAGGAACTTCTCGGTCTCGTGCCAGTCGACCTCGGTGTCGATGTCGAGCCGCTTGGCGCCCGGAGCGAGCGTCAGCAGCTGGGTGACCTTCGACGAGCCGAAGGTGCGGACGATACGGACGCCGCCCTCCACCGGGGTGAGTTCGTCCAGGTCCGTGAGGTCGGTGACGGTGTTGCGGTAGAACTCGTCCACGTCCCAGGCGTCCCACTGGTTGGGGAAGTCGGGGTGGATCTGGAGCAGGTTGGCGGCGGCGCCGGGGGCGACGGTCTCGCGCTCGGCGCTGATGTCGTACGCGGAGACGACCAGCCCGCGGCCGTCGATGCCGATCTCCAGCAGGCCGTTGCCGAGCACGTACCCGCCGCCCTCGCGCGGCGACAGCTCCACCCCGGCGCCGGTGGCGGCCGGTCCGGCTGCGCCCGCCGCGACTCCGCCGCGCGCGTGCGGGGCGGAGTTGAAGAGCAGGTCGGTGCCGCCGGCCGGGTCGCCGGCCAGGGCGCGCTGCGCGTCACCGATGACGGTGTTCAGCTCGGCGGCGACGCGCTCGTAGGTCTTCGCCGCCTCGCGGTGCACCCAGGCGATCGACGAGCCGGGCAGGATGTCGTGGAACTGGTGCAGCAGCACCGTCTTCCAGATCCGGTCCAGCTCCTCGTACGGATACGGCGCGCCGGCCCGTACGGCGGCGGTGGCGGCCCACAGTTCGGCCTCGCGCAGCAGGTGCTCGCTGCGCCGGTTGCCCTGCTTGGTCTTGGCCTGGCTGGTGAGGGTGGCGCGGTGCAGCTCCAGATACAGCTCACCGACCCAGACCGGCGGGTTGGCGTACTCCGCCTCGGCCTTGGCGAAGAACTCCGCGGGCGCCTCCCACTCGACGGTGGCGGAGCCTTCGAGGCTCTTCAGCCGGGCCGCCTTGGCGATCATCTCGCGGGTCGTACCGCCGCCGCCGTCGCCCCAGCCGGTCGGGGCGAGCGAGTGGCGGGCGACGCCCTTCTCCTTGAAGTTCTTGGCGGCGTGCGCGATCTGCTCGCCGGTCATGGAGCAGTTGTAGGTGTCGACGGGCGGGAAGTGGGTGAAGATCCGGGTGCCGTCGATGCCTTCCCAGTTGAAGGTGTGGTGCGGGAACTTGTTGATCGTGGACCAGGAGATCTTCTGGGTGAGCAGCCACTTGGAGCCGGCGGCCTTGATGATCTGCGGCAGTCCGGCGGCGAAGCCGAAGGTGTCGGGCAGCCAGGCCTCGTCGTTCTCGATGCCGAACTCGTCGAGGAAGAAGCGCTTGCCGTGGACGAACTGGCGGGCCATCGCCTCGGAGCCGGGCATGTTGGTGTCGGACTCGACCCACATGCCGCCGGCCGGGACGAACCGGCCGTCCGCGACGGCCTTCTTGACCTTGGCGTAGACCTCGGGGCGGTGCTCCTTGATCCACGCGAACTGCTGCGCCTGCGACATCGCGAAGACGAACTCGGGCTCGTCCTCAAGCAGCGCCGTCATGTTCGCCGTCGTACGGGCGACCTTGCGGACCGTCTCGCGCAGCGGCCAGAGCCAGGCGGAGTCGATGTGGGCGTGTCCGACGGCGCTGAGGCGGTGGGCGGTGGCGGGCGCGGGCGTCGCGAGCACCCCGGCGAGCCGCTCCCGGGCCACGGCGGCGGTGCCGTTCACGTCCTGGAGGTCGATCGCGTCGAGCGCGTGGCCGATGGCGCGCAGGATCTCCCAGCGGCGGGCGCCGTCCAGGGGCAGTTCGGCCATCAGCTCGCCGAGCACCTCGAAGTCCTGGATCAGCTCCCAGACGGTCCGGTCGAAGACCGCGAGGTCCATCCGGGCCAGGGTGTACTGCGGCTCGCTGCCGGCCGTCTCCTTGTCACCGAGCTGGGTGGGCAGGAAGGGGTGGTAGTCGAGGATGACGGGGTTGGACGCGGCCTCGATGTGCAGCAGCACCTCTTCGCCGCCGGCGACGGGCGCGCCGATCCGTACCCACTGGTTGCGCGGGTTGAGGCCCTTCACCGGGGTGCCGTCGGGCCGGTAGACCAGGCCCTCGCACTGGAAGCCGGGCATGTTCTCGTCGAAGCCGAGGTCGAGGATCGCCTCGACGGTGCGGCCCGCCCACTTCTCGGGGACGGTGCCGGAGACCCGGAACCAGCTGGTGCCCCAGGGAGCCCCCCACCGGTCGCCGACCGCGACCGGCTCGACGGGACCCGCGAGGCCCTCCTCGACGGGGACGGGTTCGCCGGGCGCGTTCCAGACGGCGATGTCCAGCGGCACGGATTCGGGGTAGACGGCGGGCCGGACGCGCTCGTCGAGAACACGCTTGAGGCGGCCCTCGATGAGGCTGCGGTCATCGTGCATGCGGGGTGCTCCTGAGGTGCGGTGGTACGTATGGGTACGGTCTGGTGCGCTGCCGCGCGGTCGTGTCGGACTACCTGACCTCGTCCGGGTGGACGACTTCGGTGATACCACGGGCCGCCAGGTGGTCCCGGTCCCCGGCCCGGCTCGCGAGAACCGCGGTGGGGCGGACGCCGGCCTCGGTGAGCCGGGCGAACGCCTCGAAGAACGCGCCGCCGGGCGCGCAGGTGGACCGGGCGGGCCCGGTGCCGTAACCGCCGCCGTCGCCTCCGTCCGCAGCGTCACGTTCGCTGTCGCTGTCGCCGTCACCGATGTCGACGGCGAGGGCGGTGGTGCGGGGCGCGGGCGCGTACGTCCTGCCCCGCCACTCCTCGACGGTCCTGGCGAGCGCCTCGCCGGCCGGTTTGACCTTGCGGTCGTTGGTGAGGAGCCCGAGGCCGTACTCCAGCTCGGGAAAGTCCGCGAGGGAGCGCGACACGTCGTGCGAGCACCACCAGGTGACGCCCCAGACATCGGCGCAGTCCAGCGCGTTCGCGACCGTCGCGGTGGTGAACTCTGCGGCGTGCTCGGCGGGGATCAGCGGCGCGGGCGCGCCGACCTCCTGGAGCCAGACCGGGCGGTGCGGATCGCGCGCCCACGCCTTGGACAGCTCGATCAGATACGCGGCGTGGTGCTCGGTGGCCGTGCCGGTACGGCCGTGGCGCTGGGCGGTGCCGTTGAACACCCAGGAGTGCACGGCGGTCACGGCGCCGAGCCGAGCCGAGTGCGCGGGGGTGAAGGGGTGGTCGTCCTGGTACCAGGCGGCGTCGTACTCGGCGTGCAGATGGAGCTTGCCGGGCGCGCCCTCCTCGCAGGCGTCCAGCAGCCGCCGGAGCCAGCTGCCGGCCTGTGCGGGGGTGATCGGGTCGGGGTCGGGGTGCGGGGGTCCCGAGAACTGGTTGATCTCGTTGCCGATGGTCATGCCGAGGAAGTTCGGCCGGTCCGCGAGCGCGGCGGCGAGCGTACGGAGGTACTCGGCCTGCCCGGAGACGACATCGTTGTCAGTGAACAGGTTCCGCCGGTGCCAGGTCTGTGTCCAGGCCGGCAGGAAGTCGAAGCTGGAGAGATGGCCCTGGAGTCCGTCGACATTGACGTCGAGCCCGCGTTCCGCGGCGGCGTCCGCGAGCTGGACGAGCTGCTCGACGGCGCGCGGCCGGATCAGGGTGCGGTTGGGCTGGAAGAGCGGCCAGAGCGGGAAGACGCGGATGTGGTCGAGGCCGAGCGCCGCGATGGAGTCCAGATCGGCGCGTACGGCGTCCAGGTCGAAGTCCAGCCAGTGGTGGAACCAGCCCTGGCTGGGCGTGTAGTTGACGCCGAAGCGCGGCGTGGAGGGGCTCATACGGTCAGCGGTGTCCTGATTCATTCTCGCGTGCGGTGACGGAACGGGAGGTCAGCCCTTGACGGCGCCCTCGCCGACGCCCCGGAAGAAGTAGCGCTGGAGGCAGGCGAAGAGCGCGATGAGCGGCAGTACGGCGATCATCGTCCCGGCGGCGACAAGCCGCGAGTCGTTGGAGAACGTGCCGTGCAGATAGTTCAGGCCGATGGTCAGTGTGAAGTTCTCCGGGTCGCTGAGGACGATCAGCGGCCACAGGAAGTCGTCCCAGGCGCCCATGAAGGAGAAGATCGCGACCACCGCGACGGTTCCCTTGACGGCGGGCAGGGAGATGCGCAGGAACCGCTGCCAGACATTGGCGCCGTCGACGAACGCCGCCTCCTCCACCTCGTTGGGGAGGTTCAGGAACGCGTTGCGCATCAGCATGACGTTCATCGCGCCGATGGAGGCGGGCAGCAGTACCCCGACCAGGGTGTTGTTCAGGCCGAGTTGGCGCATGGTGATGAACTGCGCGATGAAGATCGTCTCGACCGGCACCAGCATCGCGAGGATGAACGCGAGGGTGGCGGCCCGCTTTCCCCGGTAGCGCAGCCGGGCGAGCGCGTAGCCGGCCAGGGCCGCGCCGACGCAGTTGGTGATCACATTGGCCGAGGCCACCTTGATCGAGTTGAACGCGTACTCCCAGACCGGGATGGTGTCGGCGACCCGGGTGTAGTTGTGCAGCGTCGGCTCGCTCGGGAAGAAGCTCGGCGGGGAGCTGTAGATGTCCTCGTGCGGGCCCTTCAGCGAGGTGGAGAGCTGCCAGAGGAACGGCCCGACCAGTACGGCGAGCGCGACGAGCAGCAGGCCGTAGCGGAGGAAGAGCTGCGCGGGCGGCACCCGCCGGCCGTCGGCGTCGGTGATCCTGGGGAAGCTCACGCGTCCTCCTTGCGGTCGAACCGGAGCACGAGCAGCATCAGGACGACGGTGACGGCGAAGACCACGACCGAGATGGCCGAGGCGTAGCCGACCCGGCCGGTCAGTCCGCCGCCGACCCGCTGGATGAGCATGACCAGGGTGGTGTCCTCCCCTGCGGGGCCGCCGGTGGGTCCTGCGATCAGATAGACCTCGGAGAACACCTTGAAGGCGAAGACCGAGGAGAGCGCCCCGACGAGGACCATCGTCGTACGGACCGCGGGGACGGTCACGGTGACGAAGCGGCGTATCGCGCCCGCGCCGTCCACGGCCGCCGCCTCGTGCAGTTCGCGCGGTACGTTGGCGAGGGCGGCCAGATAGATGACCATGTAGTAGCCGAGGCCCTTCCAGACCGTGACGGCCATCGCGCTCAGCAGCAGGAGCCACTGGTCGCTGAGAAAGCCGATCTTGCCGATTCCCACCGTCTCCAGCAGGGAGTTGATCAGGCCGCGGTCGTCGAGCATCCACACCCAGATCAGCCCGACCACGACGACCGAGGCGACGACGGGGGTGTAGAACGCGGACCGGAAGAACGTCATTCCGGGCAGCTGGCGCTCGACGAGCAGGGCCAGCAGGAGCGGCAGCAGCACCAGGGCGGGCACCACGCCCACCATGTAGAGCGTGCTGTTGCGCAGCCCGATCCAGAACATGTCGTCGTGGAGCAGCTCGCGGTAGTTCGCGAGGCCGACGTATTCGCCCGGGCGCAGCGCCTGCTTGCTGGTGAAGGAGTGGTAGAGCGTGGTGAGGAAGGGATAGAGGCTGAAGGTGCCGACCACCAGCAGCCCAGGGGCCACGAACAGCCAGGGGCTGCTGGGGAGTTGGCGCCTGATACGGCCGGCTTCCCCGGTTCGGGCGGTGGGGGTGGGGGACCCGCCGCGGGGCCCACGGCCGCCAGGGCCTGAGCCCTGGCGCGTGGGCCCCGCCACCGCGGGATCCGGGGGGAACGCCCTGGGGGCGGTGGAACTCGTCATGGTGCGGGGGCTCGGCTCTCAGCTCTGCTTGAGCAGCTTGTTGCAGGCTTCAACGGCCTGGTCGAGCGCTGCCTGGGGGGACTGCTTGCCCTGGAGCGCCTTGGCGACGTTGTTGCGCAGCTCGGTCTTCATCTGCTCGCTGAACAGGACGGGGGTGTAGTTGACCGCCTTCTTGAGGGACTTGGCGGCGGCGATGCGGACGCGGGTCTCGTCGGTCCCGTCCTCCTTGTTGAAGTACGGGTCGTCGAGGGAGCCCGCGGTGCTGGGGAAGATCGCGACCTTCTTGGCGAAGGACATCTGGCGCGTCGGGTCGGTGACGTAGTGGGCGAAGGCCACCGCGGCGGGCTTCAGCTTGGTCTTGGAGTTGACCATGACGCCCATGACGTACATGTTCACCTTGCCGGTGCTGGTGATCTGGTCGGTGATCCCGATGTTCTTGTAGAGGTTCGGGGCGTCCTTCTTGAAGGTCTCCAGGTCGTGCGCGCTGCCCGGGTTCATCGCGATGGCCTCGGTGAGGAACTTCGTTCCCGTGGTCTCGGGGGTCGCGGTGAGCGCCTGCGGGTCGAGCGCCTTCTTGTCGAACAGCTCCTTGTAGCGGGTGAGCATGGCGACGCCCTTGGCGTCGTTGAACGTGAAGGCGTCGCCTTCCTTGTTCATCAGCTCGGCGCCGTAGCGACCGAAGTCCTCGATGGTGGGGACCTGGCCGAGCGTGGCGACCTTGCCGCCGGTCTGCTCGGCGATCTTCAGGCCCTGGTCGAAGAGCTCGTCGTAGGTCTTCGGGGGGTTCTCGGGGTCGAGACCGGCGTCCTTGAGGAGGCGCTTGTTGTAGAACATCGGGCCGGTGTTCAGGTACCACGGGAAGCCGTAGGTGCCCTCAAGACCGGGTATCTGGTGGCTCTTCCACGCGCCGTCCAGGTACTCCTTGCGGTACGAGGCGGCCGTCTTGTCCTTGTCGAGGTCCAGCGCGAGCCCGGCCTTGGCGAGCGGCGCCACCAGGTCGGGGGCGATGTTGACGACGTCGGGCAGGGTGCCGCCCGCCGCGTCGGCGCTGAGGGACTCCGAGTACCCCTCGGCGGGCCGGTCCACCCACTTCACCGTGGTGCCGGGGTTCTCCTTCTCGAAGTCCTTGATGACTCCGTTGAAGTAGTCCTTGAAGTTGGCCTGGAGGTTCCAGGTCTGGAAGGTGATCTTGCCCTTGATGTCGCCGGAGGCGTCGGACGAGTCACTGTCCGATCCGCCGCCGCAGGCGCTGAGCGGCAGGACGGTGGCCAGCACAGTGGCTGCGGCGACTGCTCTTCGGGAGATACGCACGGTGAACGGCTCCTTGTGCTCTATCAGGCGTGCGGGCGGTTGGGCCGGAGCGCGCGCCTCCGGCTGCTTATGCCCAGCAGACCTTGCAATGTGGTGGGTTGAAAGTCAACAGATTCGGCGGGCCGGATCCTGGGGGCTCGGTTTAGCCACAGGTCAGGCCCTGTTCTCTGTTTTTTTGCAATGCCGACCTAATGCGCTTTAGGATGGAGCAGCTCAAGCGCTTTAGTCCGGAGTCCACTTGACTCGTCCGGTACGTACGAGAGGGACCCGGATGACAGCCGACCGGCCGACGAGGACCGGACGTTCCGGCGCGCGCCGCCCGACGATGAAGGACATCGCCCAGCGGGCCGGGGTATCGGAGAGCGCGGTGTCCTTCGCGCTCAACGACCGCCCCGGAGTCTCCGAGGTGACCCGGGACCGGGTCCGCAGAGTCGCCGAACAGCTGGGCTGGCGGCCCAGCACGGCGGCCCGCGCGCTCTCGGGCGAGGGCTCCGCCACAGTGGGTCTGGTGCTCGCCAGACCCGCGGCGACCCTCGGCGTCGACTCGTTCTTTCTGCAACTGATCTCCGGCATCCAGGAGATCCTGTCAGAACGTCAACTCGGTCTGCTCTTCCAGGTGGTGGAAGATGTGCACGCCGAGTGCGCGGTCTACCGCAGATGGTGGGCGGAACACCGGGTCGACGGGGTGCTCGTGGTGGACCCCAGGACGGCCGATCCACGCCCCGGACTCCTCGATGAGCTGGGACTTCCCGCTGTTGTCATCGGCGCGCTGCCCGGTGACGACGGCCCGGCACCCCACCCCGGGCTCTCCCAGGTACGGGCCGACGACGCGGGCGCGATGGCCGCGATCGTCGGCCGGCTGCACGGTCTCGGCCACCGCAGGATCGCCCATATCGCGGGACTGCCCTCGCTCGCGCACACCGAGCGGCGCATCCGGTCACTGCGGATCGAGGCCGAGCGGTACGGACTCGCCGAGGCGCGGTCGCTGCCGACCGACTACTCCGACACCCAGGGCGCCGAGGTGACCCGCCGGGTACTGGCGGAGCCCCGTCCGCCGACCGCGCTGATCTACGACAACGACGTGATGGCCGCGGCGGGGGCCGCCGTGACGACCGGGCTCGGGTTCGGGGTGCCGGAGGACGTCTCGATCGTCTCGTGGGAGGACTCCGCGCTGTGCGGGCTGGTCCGCCCGTGGCTGACGGCGCTCTCCCGGGACCCGGTCGCGTTCGGCCGGATCGCCGCCGGGGAGCTGGCCGCGCTGCTCGACGGCGGCGCGGCCCGCACCGTCCACGTACCGCTGCCGACTCTGATCGAACGTCAGAGCACGGCGGCGGCCCGGGACTGAGACCGACTACCTACGGAACCGCAGGCCGAGGCGCCTGCCGCGCACCGGTTCCGCGGGCTCGGGCGCGGTGGCCGTCGCGGTCGTCGCGGACGCGGACGCGGCCACGGTCGCCGCGGCGGCCACCGGCTCGGGATCCGGGTCACGGTCGGGCCCCGGCCCCGACGGGCCGGCGGCACGGAGCCGGGACGCCGACTCGTCGGCGCGGGCGGCCTCGGCCCGGATCATGGCGTTGAGCGCGGCGAAGAGGTCAATGGGCATGACGGTGTCCTCACTTCGAGCGGGAAAGGTGCTGTCACGGCTGCTTGAACGGGTCCTGACGGACCTGTCAGCAGCGCAGCACCACGCGGCGTGAGGAACCCGGTACGCGCGGGGCTCCGGCCCGGCCGCACCGCTCGGTGTACGGGACGGCCGGCTCGTCGTACGAACCGAGCGGGGCCGGCGGCTCCAGCCGGGCCCTGGCCGGCCGCTGCACCGTGGCTGGGGTGACGTGTTCGGGCTCGGTGGTGTCCTGCTGCACCTCGCCCGTGCCGTCGCCCGAGGGGTCCCGGGAGCCCGGGACGGGCGGCGGATCCACGCTTCCCTTGGCCACCGCGCCCGGTTCGAGCCCCGTGCCCAGCAGGGCGGCCAGCGCCAGCAGGAGGATCAGCGCACCCCGGCGCACGGCGCGTGCCCGGGCCGCCGCGGCGGCGGCGGTACGCGGGACAGCGGGTGCGGTGCGGTGCATGGCACGACCTCCTGGACATGCCTCACCTGCCCAGCCCCACCCGTCCCCCGTCCTGCTACCGCCGGAAACAGCCCGCACGGGGGACGGGAGTTACGCCGGGCCCGGCTCGTCCTCGGCGGTTCGTGCCACCGTAGACCGCGTATGCGACCCGGTCCCGGGCACCGGTACGGGGACCTCGGGCCCCTCGGCCGCCGCGGTCGCGCCCGCCGCGCCCAGCGGCACCTGCGGGCCGCTCCCCTCGCGCAGCCAGCGCCTGAGCACCCCGTGCACCTGTTCCGCGCCGGTGAGCCGGCCGCCTTCCGGCACCGGCTCGGAGAGCGTCAGCGGCGACAGCAGGAACGGCCGCGACTGCTCGCCGCCGAGCCCGCCGTGCGAGCCGATCTGCTCCTCGAAGGCGTGCACCCGGCCCGTCGCCGGTTCGTACATCGAGTTGACCATGATGTCCGCGACATGCGGGAAGCCGTCGGTGCGCCGGACGGCGTCGGCCGCGCCCGGCCCCATGGCGGCGAGCGGTCCGTCGTCCGTCAGCGCGGCCACCGGCACCTCGGCGCCGTCCGGGCCGAGCACCACGGAACCGTGCTCCTCGCTCCGTACGAGCAGGAAGCCGATGCCCGGGTGGTTGGCCAGGGTGCGCAGCAGCGCGGGGTGGCGGCGGTCGATCTGCTCGCGGCTCATCCGCTCGGGCACATCGGGGAAGGAGATCAGGGCGAGGTTCCCGGAGGCGAGTACGACCGGGTCCGAGCCGCGCGCGGGCTCCTCCTCGCCGGCGCCCTCCGGGTCGGGCCTGTGCAGCGCGCCGAGGACCGCGTGGCGGGCGGCGTCGCGCGCCTCGGCACCGCTCTTCGTCCGCCGTACCCGGCGCGGTACGGGCAGTCCGCAGCCCGCGCGGACCAGATCCCGCAGGGTGAGCCCGTACGCGGCCTCGAAGGTCTCGCCGGGGCTCTGCCCGTGGTCGGAGAGGAGCACGATCCGGTAGGGCCGGGGGGCGTGCTCGGCGGCCTTGGCTATCAGGCCGACCGAGCGGTCGAGCCGGGCCAGCACCTGGAACGCGTCGCGGCTGTGCGGCCCCGAGTGGTGGGCCACCTCGTCGTAGGCGACGAGATCGGCGTAGACGGCGGTGCGGCCGGCCAGCATGTCGCCGATGACCGCCGTGACCACCACGTCCCGCTCGACGACGGTCGCGAAGGCCCGGATGAACGGATAGAGCCCGCCGCGCCCCACCCGGGGCCGGTCGCCGCGCAGCCGCGCCCGGGTGGACTGGCCGATCTCGCGGCCGACGTCGGCGGCGAAGGAGACGACCGTACGGACGGCGTTGGCCGGGTCCGAGAAGTACGCGAAGTACCCGGCGCGCGAGCGGTTGGCCCGGCCGCGCCGGGCGGCGATCGACAGCACCAGGGCGAGCTGGTCGGCGCCGCCGCTGAAGAGGTTGCCGCGGCTGGCGCCGTCGAGGGTGAGGAGCCCGCCGTCACCGGTCCGCGCGATGGCCCTGCGCTGGAGTTCGGCCGCGCTCGCGGGCCGGTTGCTGACCATGATCCGGCCGGTGTCCTTCTCGTACCAGCGGAACGCGGGGACATCGTGGTTGGAGCCGTGCAGGATGCCGAGCTGGCTGGCGCCGGTCTGGCTGGACCAGTCGGTGTGCCAGGGCGTGAGCCGGTGGGTGGCCGGGCGCTCGGGGCGCCGGTCGGGGCGCCGGGCGCGGGGCACCGGGGCGGGGCTCTCGCCGAGCCAGCCGGCGATGTGCGGCACCACGCCGTCGGCGACGGCGTCCAGCAGCGTCCGGTGGCCGACCCCGTCGAGCTGGAGGAAGACCGTACCGGGCGGCCCGCCGTGCCGGCCGTCCTCGCCGCTCCTGCGCCGCCGCCGGTCGGCCAGGCGCGAGAGCCGGCGCCGGTAGGCGTTGTCGTCGCCGACCGCGAGCGCGGTGGAGGTCGCGGAGGCGACGGCGGACATCACGGCGGCGACCACCACCGCGGTCTGCGGGTCGGCCGCGCCCCGGCCGTCGGGGATCAGCCGGAGCGCGATCAGCAGCAGCGAGCCGTTGAGGAAGAAGACCAGCAGCCCGAGGACGAGCGCGGGCACCAGCAGCAGCGCCCGGACGAGTACGGGCCAGACCAGTGCGCTCAGCAGCCCGAACGCGCCCGCGCCCCACGCGGCGGTCAGCGCGGTCCTGGTGAGGCTGTCGCCGTCGTCGGACTGGAGGTGGAAGTCGGGCAGAATCCCGGCGAGCAGCAGCATGGTGAGCGTGGACGCCGCCCACACGGTGATCACACGCAGCAGGGCGCTGCCCGTCGTCCGCCATCGCCCCTCGAACACGTTCCCCGTCACCTCACGTCAGGACCCGTACGGCTGCACGGGCTCCGCACCAGCCTCGCACAGCGCGGCGGGGGCGCCCGGGTACGGGCCGGGGGACCTCCGGCTCATCGGGCTCAAGCAGGCTCAAACGGGCTCAGCGGCTCCGGTAGCCGGCCGTCGGCATCGAGAGCCGGCGGTGCACCTCGGCCTTCATGGCCGCGTCGTAGCGCGGTTCGTCCAGGCCGACGGTCTCCAGCCGTACCCCCCGGCGCGCGCACTCCGCCGCGAAGGCGTCGGCCGAGGTGAACGCGCGCTCCAGCACCCGGTCCCCCGCGGCGACGAACACGTCCACCAGCCCGGCCTCGACATCGAGCCAGAGCCCGCGGTGGTCGGGGCGCAGCCGGTAGAGGAGCAGCTGACGGGTGACGGCGTACCCCCGGTCCTCGGCCCAGCGGGCGCACATGGCGTGCTGGCCCCGGGTGTCCACGAGGAAGGGGTCGCTGTCGAGTTCCTCCAGCGGGGTGTGGCTGGCGATCACGGCCACCCGTACCTCCGCCGACGCCTCCCAGCCCGTACCGGTCCTCACGTTTCCCCCGCTCCGCCCCCGGATCCGTCCCCGTTCCCGTCCCCGCTCCCGCCGCCACACCGCGCGCACCCCACGCCCTCCTCGTCCTCCCGCCGACCCTAACCGGCGCGTGCGGCGCCGGGCAGGCGCGCGGCGGGTGGGCACAGGGGCGCGGCCGGGCGCATCACGACCGCACGCGCCACAGGCCGCACGCCCCCGTGGGGACCCCCGTACGCTGAGTGGGGAGATCGGACCCGGGCGTGCGCGGCACGCCCCGGGCGGGGACGGGAGCTGAGACCGGGTTGGGTGCTGTCATCACATGGTGGGGTCATGCCACCTGTACGGTCGAGGACTCCGGCGTCCGGGTGCTGACCGACCCGCTCTTCACGCGCCGGCTGGCCCATCTGCGCCGCAGGCTCGGCGCCGTACCGCCGCCGGAGGCCGCCGTCGCCGATGTGGTGCTCGTCTCGCATCTGCACTCCGACCATCTGCATCTGCCGTCGCTGGCGGCGCTCGCGCCCGGCACCCGGCTGATCGTGCCGCGCGACGCGGCGTGGTCGGTGCCGGGGCTGCGCCGGCTGGACGCCCGGCGCGGCGGGGCCGGGCTGCGGATCACCGAGGTCGAGGCGGGCGACGAGGTTGAGGTCGGGCCGCTGCGGGTACGGGCGGTGCCGGCCAGGCACGACGGCCGCCGGCTGCCGGTGGGGCCGCACCGCTCCCCCGCGCTCGGCTATGTGGTCAGCGGCGAGTCCCGGACGTACTTCGCGGGCGACACCGGGCTCTTCGACGCGATGGCGGACACGGTGGGGCCGGTCGATGTGGCGCTGCTGCCGGTGGGCGGCTGGGGGCCGCGGCTGGGGCCCGAGCATCTGGACGCGGGCCGTGCGGCCCAGGCGCTGGCCCGGCTGGCGCCGGCCGCGGCGGTGCCGGTGCACTTCGGCACGTACTGGCCGATCGGTCTCGACGCGGTACGGCCGCACGAGTTCTACGCGCCGGGCTCGGAGTTCGTACGGCAGGCGGCCGGGCTCGCGCCCAAGGTGGCCGTCCATCTGCTGCGGCACGGCGAGAGCGTGGCGCCGGAGGCGGCGGCGTGATCGAGCGGTTCTTCTCCCAACTGGTGGCGCTGCCCACCGAGTCGACCCAGCAGGCCGTCGGCTATCCGTCGGTGTTCCTGCTGGTGTCGCTGGGCGCGCTGGTGCCGGTGGTGCCCACGGGAGCGGTGGTGAGTTCGGCGGCGGTGGTCGCCTTCCACCAGACCCATCCGCTCGCGCTGCTGTTCGTGTTCCTCGTCGCGTCGTGCGCGGCCTTCCTCGGCGATGTCGCGCTGTACTGGCTCGGCCGGCGCGGCGTCGGCTCCCGCAGCGGCTCGCGCTGGCTGGCCGCACTGCGCCGCCACGCGCCCCCGGACCGGCTGGAGCAGGCGCAGCTGAGGCTGCGGGAGAACGGTGTGACGGTGCTGGTCCTCTCCCGGCTGGTGCCGGCCGGCCGGATTCCGGTGATGCTGGCCTGCCTGCTGGGGGACTGGCCGCTGCGCCGGTTCGCCCGGGGCGATGTGACGGCCTGCCTGGCGTGGTCGGCGACGTACATGCTGATCGGGATAGCGGGCGGTTCGCTCTTCCCCGAGCCGTGGGAGGGGGTGCTCGCGGCGGTGGTCCTGACGGTGGTCCTGAGCGCGGCCCCGGCGCTGTGGCGATGGCTGCGGGGCTCGGGGTCGGGTTCGGGGTCGGAGGGCCGGCCCACGTAAGTCCCCGGGGCGGATCGGGGTGACCGGGCCGGGGGTGACCGGGCCGGGGTGACCGGGCCGGGGTGACCGAGGCGCCCGTTACCGCTCCAGCGCCGTCGCCAGATCCGCGAGCGCCAGCGCGACCTGTGGCAGCCGCAGCGGATCGGGCGCCGTCAGGGCAGCCAGGCGCTGCGCCGGGTCCGTGCCGAGCAGGGGCGCGGTCGGCAGCCGTACGCGCAGCGCCGCCGGGTCGTCGCCGAAGCGGTGGCCGCCCGGTACGGCGGTGCCAAGGCGCGCGCTCAGGTGGTTCTCCAGCTCCAGCGAGTCGGTGACCCCGAGCCCGGCCAGGCGCGCGCGCAGCGGCCCGAGGTCGGCGTAGAGGAACCGGCCCGCGCGCGGGGTCCTGGCGAGGGCGCCCGCGTCGAGCACGGCGCGGTGGGCGGCGGCGGCCACGCGCCCGTGCAGCGCGGCGGCGGCCCGCGTCCTGGCGGTGACGGCGGCGGGCTCGCCGAGCGCGTGGACGGCCGCCGCGGCGACCGGTCCCGCGACCGTCGCGCCGAGCGCGGTGAGGAGATCGAGCGTCCTGGCGCGCAGGGCGGCGCCCTCCGGGGTCGCGGGGAAGCGTGCGACGGCCAGCGGCCAGGCCGCCGGGAGCAGCGAGCCCACCGCGTCGGCGAGGACCACGACCTCGTCGGGCCACATCTCCGCCGGGCTGAGCAGCACGGTCTCGTGCGGCCGGTGCAGCGTGTCGCGCCAGGTCTCGTCGCTGACGACGCGCAGCCCCGCCGCGAGGGCCGCCTCGCAGGTCTCGCGGACGAGTTCGGGCGGGGCGACGGTGGCGGTGGGGTCGTCGGCGGGGCAGAGCAGCAGCACGCGCGGCGCGCCGCCCTCGGCCCGTACCCGCCGCACCGTCTCCAGCAGGGCGAACGGATCGGGTACGCCGCCCGCGTCCGCCGACACGGGGACGTGGTAGGCCGGGCGGCCCAGCAGACGGGCCTGCGGGGTCCACCGGGCGGGGCAGGGCCGGGGCATCAGGACGTCCCCGCCGTACGCGGCGAGCAGCGCGAGCAGCAGGGGCTGGACGCCTGGCGCGGCGGCCATGTCGTCGGGCCCGCCGTGCAGGCCGCGCCGCCACCAGTAGCCGCGGGCCGCCTCCCGCAGGGCCGCACCGCCGCCGGGCGGCTGGGCCTCGGTGTGCCGGACCGCCGCCGCGCACGCCCCGGCCAGCTCGGGGAGGACGGGCAGGCCGGTGCCGGGCGCGGGCGGACCGTACCGTACGGGGCCACGGTCCTCGGTGGTCGTACGCGGCACAGCGCCACCTCCCGTCGCGGCCGTTCGTAGCCCTTTATCCCCCTTTATACGGAGGTTTGCCACCCCCTGCTCCCGGACCGCACGGCTTGATGCCGCGCTCCCGGGGTAGCCGGGTTCCATGACCGACACCTTCGCGGCACTGTTCGACTCCTGGGACCGACACGCCTTCCGCTCCGTCGCCGGGCGGCACTGGCCGGGCGCCGATCCGGTGCTGCCCCGGCTGAGCCGGAGCGCCAACCACGGGCTGCTGTGGTTCGGCGCCGCCGCGGGCATCGCCGTGCTCGGCCGCGGGGCGAAGTCGCGCCGGGCGGCCCTGCGGGGCGCGGTGTCGCTGGGGGTCGCCTCGGCGGCCGTCAACACGGTGGTCAAGCACGCGGTAGGGCGCCGGCGGCCGGCGCTCGACGCCGTGCCGATCGTCCGGCAGCTGAAGCGGCGGCCGTTCACGACCTCCTTCCCTTCCGGGCACGCGGCCTCGGCCGCCGCCTTCGCGACCGGGGTCGCGCTGGAGTCGAAGGGCTGGGGCGCGGCGGTGGCACCGCTCGCCGCCGCCGTGGCGCTCTCCCGCGTCTACACCGGCGCGCACTATCCGAGCGATGTGGTGGTGGGCGCGGCGCTGGGGGTGGGCGCGGCCTTCGCGGTGCGCGGGCTGGTGCCGACGCGCGCCCAACTGCCCTCGCCGGGCCGCCCGTACGCCGAGGCACCCGCGCTGCCCGGCGGCCGGGAGCTGGTCGTGGTGGTCAACCGCGCCTCCGGTTCTTCGGACACGGCGAGCCTGGTGCGCGACGCCCTGCCGGAGGCGGACATCGTGGAGTGCGAGCCGGAGGAGGTCGAGAGCGCGCTGGAGAAGGCGGCGGGGCACTGCCGCGCGCTCGGGGTCCTCGGCGGCGACGGTACGGTCAACCGGGCCGCGGTGATCGCCGTGCGCCACGGGCTGCCCCTGGCCGTCTTCCCCGGCGGCACGCTGAACCACTTCGCGTACGACCTGGGCATAGAGCATGTTCACGACACGGCCAGGGCGGTGTCCGAGGGGGACGCGGTCCGGGTCGACCTGGGGCGCTTCACCCCGGGCCCGGACGGGAAGACGCCGGGCCACTTCCTCAACACCTTCAGCCTCGGCGTCTATCCGGAGCTGGTACGCGTGCGCGAGCACTGGTCGCCGCGGATCGGCGGCTGGCCCGCCGGGGTGCTGGCGGCGCTGAAGGTGCTGCGCGGCCGGCACCAGCTGGACGCCGAGTTCGAGGGCCGGCCGCGCTCACTGTGGCTGATGTTCGCCGGAAACGGCATGTACGAGCAGATGGGCCCCACCCCGGGCCACCGCCGCGATCTGGCCGACGGGCTGCTGGACGTACGGATCGTCCACGGCGGCCGGACCCCGGGCCTGCGTCTCCTCGGCGCCGCACTGGCGGGCCCGCTGAGCCGCTCCCCCTTCCACGCGGCCGAGCGGATGCGCCGGGTGCGCCTCGCGGGCATCGCGCCGGGCACTCCGCTGGCCTTCGACGGCGAGGTGACCGAGGCGCCGGAGGAGCTGACGCTCGACAAGGCGGCGGAGGCACTGCGGGTCTACCGGCCGAAGGCGCTGTAGGACGGACAGGAGGGGCGCGCGGCCGAGCGCATCCCGAGCACCGATGTCCACATTCCAAGACATGGGTCTCACTATTCGACATCGGGGCGTAGCGTGGCAGGACCACTTCACGTACGGGAGAGGGAGTCCGGCCATGCCGAAAGAGACCGCCGTCTACACCCACGGACACCACGAGTCGGTGCTGCGCTCGCACACCTGGCGCACCGCCGCCAACTCCGCCGCGTACCTCCTCGCCGAGCTGCGCCCCGGTCAGGACGTGCTGGACGTGGGGTGCGGCCCGGGGACCATCACCGCCGACCTGGCGGCGCTCGTCGCCCCGGGCACGGTGACGGCCGTGGACGCCGCCGAGGAGGTCCTGGACAAGGCACGCGGGGCGGCGGAGGCGGCCGGGGTGGACAACGTCCGCTTCGCGGTCGCCGACGTCCACGATCTGGACTTCCCCGACGACTCGTTCGATGTCGTCCACGCCCATCAGGTCCTCCAGCACGTCGGCGATCCGGTGCGTGCGCTGCGCGAACTGCGCCGCGTGTGCAGGCCCGGCGGGGTGATCGCGGCGCGCGACGCGGACTTCGGGGCCTTCGCCTGGTTCCCGGCCGTACCCGTGCTGGACGACTGGCGGGAGGTGTACCGCCGGGTGGCCCGCGCCAACGGCGGCGAGCCCGACGCCGGCCGCCGGCTGCTCTCCTGGGCCAGGCAGGCCGGTTTCCCCGATGCCGCGATCACCGCGACGGCCACCACCTGGTGCTTCGCCACGCCGGAGGAGCGCGCCTGGTGGAGCGGGCTGTGGGCGGACCGGACGACCGCGTCGGACTACGCGGGGCTGGCGGTCGGCGGCGGCCACGCGACGGCCGGGCGGCTGGCGGAGTTCGCCGGGGCGTGGCGCGCGTGGGGCGCCGCCGAGGACGCGTGGTTCATGGTGCCGCACGGCGAGATCCTCTGCCGGGTCTGAGGAGCGGGGCCGTGCCCCGAGCGGGGCCGTGCACCGAGCCGGGCCGTGCACCGAGCGGGAGCACACGGACTCCCGCGGAGGCGCCCCCACCAACTACCCTGTCGGGCATGGAAATCCTGGGAACCACGCTGCGCGTCTGCGTCGACGACCTGGAGACCTCGGTCGCGTTCTACGAACGTCTCACCGGCAGTCCCGCGCTCCGTTTCGAGCGCGGCGGGGTCTCGGTCGCCGCCGTCGGCTGCTTCCTGCTGATGAGCGGTCCCGCGTCGGAGATCGACGTCCTGCGCAAGGTGACTGCGACCATCGCCGTCAAGGACGTCGAGGAGGCGCGCACCGTCCTCACCGGCACCGGGGCGAAGGTCATCGTGGGCCCGGTCGCCACCCCGGTCGGCCGGAACCTGATCGCCGTCCACCCCGACGGCTCGGTCTTCGAGTACGTCGACCGCAAGGCCGCCGAAGCCGGCTGACGCGAGCGGTCCCGTACACCCGGTTACGGTACGAGCGCCGCCACCAGCAGATCCGTGAGCAGCGTCGCGCCCGTGCCGTCCGGGTCCAGATCCGGGTCGTAGATCGTCACGTTGAGCCCGACGCACCGCTCCGAGCCGGCCAATGTCCGCAGCAGGGTGGTGAGTTCGTCCGGGAGCAGGCCGCCGGCGTCCGGGCTGTCCACGGCCGGCATGACCTCCGGGTCGAGGACGTCGGCGTCCAGATGCACCCAGAACCCGTCCAGCTCCGGCGCCTCCAGCGACAGCGCCGCCGCGGCGGCCACCTCGGCCACGCCCCGCTCCCTGAGCTCGCCCACCGTCGTGTGGGAGATCTTCAGCCGGGTGAGTTCCGCGCGGTCCTCGTCCTCGTCCCGCATCCCGAAGAGCCGGACGTCCTCGTCCCGCAGATACGGGCGCAGCCCCTCCAGATCGGTCAGGTCCCGCTGGCCGCGTCCGGTGCCGAGGGCCAGCTCCTCGCCGCCCGCCGCGCCGATGGCGGTGGAGTTGCCGGGGTGCCTGAAGTCGGCGGAGCCGTCGATGGCGGCCAGGCCGTACCGGCCCCTGCGGCGCAGCGCGAGGGACGCGCCGAGCTGGATGGAGCAGTCGCCGCCGAGCACGACCGGGAAGTCCCCTGCCCGTACGTGCTGTTCGATGCGGTCGGCGAGCCTGGGCGTGTACGCGGCGAGCGCGGCGGCGTTGAAGACGCCGTCGCCCTCCCGCCAGTCGCCCCTGTCGTAGCGCGGCGGCACGACGACCCCGCCCTCGCGCGCGCCGAGGCGCCGCACGATGTCCTGCTCACGCAGGGCACCGGCCAGTTTGTAGCAACCGGGCACCGTGCCCGGGGCGGGCGGGCGCAGGCCCAGGTTGGAGGGGGCGTCGATCACCACGAAATTCCGCATGCGAACCATCCTCTCTTACGTACGCTGGCGCCTTCACACCTGACGTACCTGTTGACGAAGAGAGAGCGAGCGGCGCGATGACCACGCAGCACACCTATCGGGTGATCGTCCGGGGGACCTGGAACGGGCTGCCGGACGACGTACGCACGCGGCTGCTCGCGGAGGTGGCGGACCACGGGCTGACGCAGATGCGGTTCACGCCGGACGGGTCGCTGACGTACGACCGGACGCTGAAGCACTTCAGCTACCGCTACGAGCTGCTGTCCGACGCGGCCGACGGCCCGGAGATGGCGGGCGCGCTCGCGGAGGACCGCGCGGAGACGGCGCTGCGCGCGCTGGGCGGCGAGTGGGGCGAACTGCGCTCGACGGTGACCGACCTGGACACCATGAAGATCAACCGCAAGGGCCGCTCACCCGTGCGGTGATCGCCCAGCGCTCGTGGTCGCGCCACGCGCCGTCGATGAACAGGAAGTCCGGCGAGAACCCCTCCAGCCGGAAGCCGGCCCGCCGTACGAGCGCGATCGACGCGGCGTTGGCGGGCTGGATGTTGGCCTCCAGCCGGTGCAGCCCGAGCGGCCCGAACGCGTGGCGCAGGACCAGGCCGAGCCCCTCGGTCAGCAGCCCGCGCCCGGCCGCGTGGGCGAACGCGCCGTATCCGAGCGCACCGCACTGGAAGCCGGCCCGGACGATGTTGTTGATGTTGATGAACCCGGCCACCCGCCCGTCCTCGCGGGCACGGACGAGATACCCCTGCTTGGTGGGGTCCTCGACGATCCGGCCCGCGTACGCCGCGAACGCCTCGGTGTCCTCGGGCGGGAACAGCCAGGGCCGGTGCAGCTCCCTGCTCGCGCGCGCGAGCGCCGTGAACTCCTCGGCGTCGTCGAGGCGGTACGGATCCAGACGGGTGCGGGGGCCCTCGGCGAGCGGGAGGGCGAGGTTCTGGTCGGGCATCCGGACACCCTAAACGGACAGCGGGAGCAGCTCGGCAGACGGGCGGCGGCGCGGCAGACGGGCGGCGGCGCGGCAGACGGGCGGCGGCGCGGCTCAGCCAGGTCAGCTCAGCGCGGGCACCTCCAGCGTCAGGGACGGCCGCCCCTCCCCCGCCGCCGGCGCGTCCAGCACCGCCGGCACGCCCAGCGCCACCGTCGGCGCCGTGTCCGCGTGCCCGAAGCCCAGCTCCTCGACGACCGGTACGCCCAGCGGGCCCAGCCGGTCGAGCAGCACCGCGCGCACCTCGTCGTAAGGGCCGCACCGCTCCCAGGAACCGAGGGCGATCCCGGCGACGCCGTCCAGCCATCCGGAGCGCAGCAGCTGGGTGAGGATGCGGTCGAGGCGGTACGCCTCCTCGCCGATGTCCTCGATGAGCAGCAGCCCGCCCGCGGCCGAGGGCCGTGCGTGCGGGGTGCCCAGCTCCGCCGCGAGCAGGCTGACACAGCCGCCGAGGGTGACCCCGCGCGCCCGGCCGGGCACCAGCGTGCGGGCCGTGTCCGGGGCGAGGGTACGGACCGACGCGGGGTCCAGCAGCGTGGCGCGCAGCGACTCCTGGACCTCGGCCGCCTTGAGGAAGGCCAGGGCGGCGGTCATCGGGCCGTGCAGGGTGGCCAGTCCCAGCCGGACGGCGAACGCCTCGTGCAGGGCGGTGATGTCGCTGAAGCCGACGAAGACCTTGGGACCCGCCGCCCGCATCGCGTCCCAGTCGAGCAGCTCCACCATCCGCTGTGCCCCGTAGCCGCCCCGGGCGCACATCACCGCGCTCACGGCCGGGTCGCACCAGGCGTCCTGGAGGTCGCGGGCACGGTCCTCGTCCGTGCCCGCCAGATAGTCGAACCGTGGGTGGCGGTCGAGGACGTGCGGGGCGGCCACCGGATCGAGGTCCCAGCCGCGCAGGATGTCCAGCCCCGCTTCGAGCCGCTCCCCCGGTACGGGCCCGCTCGGCGCCACGACGGCGACCCTGGCCCCCGGGCGCAGCCGCGCGGGCCGGGTCAGCGGCGTCACAGGTACCTTCATCGCTCCATCTCCAGCAGCGGGACATCGGGACGCGCGAAGCCGAAGGTCCACGCGTACAGCGACAGTTCGGCCTCCAGCGCCCGGACCATGGTGTCCGCCCGGCGGAAGCCGTGGCCCTCGCCCTCGAAGGCGATGTACGCGTGCGGGATGCCGCGCCCGGCCATCCGGTCGAGGAAGCGCTCGCACTGCGCGGGCGGGCAGATCACGTCGTCGAGCCCCTGGAGCAGCAGGAACGGCGCGGTGATCCGGTCGACGTGGTGCAGCGGCGAGCGCTCGTGGTAGCGCTCGGGAACCTCGGCGAGCGGCCCGACGAGCGATTCGAGGTAGCGGGACTCGAAGTCGTGGGTCTCGTCGGTGGCCCAGCCCAGCAGATCGAGGATCGGATAGCTGATCGTGCCGCAGGCGTAGACATCGGTGCTGGTCAGCGAGGCCGCCGCGGTCCAGCCGCCCGCGCTGCCGCCGCGTACGGCGAGCCGCGCGCGGTCGGCGGTGCCCTCCGCCGCCAGCTCCTCGGCGACCGCCGCGCAGTCCTCGACGTCGACCACGCCCCACTGCTCGCGCAGCCGTTCGCGGTACTCCCGCCCGTAGCCGGTGGAGCCGCCGTAGTTGACCTCGGCGACCCCGATGCCCCGGGAGGTGAAGTAGGCGATCTCCAGGTCCAGGACGAGCGGCGCGTGCCCGGTGGGCCCGCCGTGCGCCCACACCACGTACGGCGGCAGTTCGCCCTCGGGCGCGGTGTGTCCCGGGTGGTGCGGCGGATAGATCTGGGCGTGGATCTCCCGGCCGCCGGGTCCGGTGAAGGTACGCGGCCGGGGGTCGGGGTAGTACGCGGGGTCCACCGGGTCGTGGTGGGCGGCGCCGATCACCCGGGTCCGTCCCGTGGTGGTGTCCAGCTCCACGATCTCGTACCCGTGGCGCGGTCCGGCCGCGACACCGATCACCCGGTCGCCGCTGACGGCGAGGGTGGACGCCCACTCGGTCCAGGGCCCCTCGGCGTCCACAAGGGTGCCGTCGGCCGGGTCGAGCACGCCGAGCGCGGTGGTGCCCCGGCCGTGGATGACGGCGATCCGGCCGTCGTCCAGCGGATGGAACCACTGGGAGCCGATCTTCCAGAGCGGCCCGCCGAACTCCTCCCGGCGGCCGGGGCAGAGGCTGGTGCTCGCGATCACGCCCGGTCCGGCCGCCGCGTCCCCGTCCACCCGCAGGCGCTGCACCTCCCACCAGCCGCTGAGGTCGGAGACGAGGAGCAGCGAGCCGTCGGGGGCCCAGTCGACCTGGGCGACGGACTCGTCGGTGCCGCCGGCGACCGGCCTGATCCCCCGGAAGGGCCCGCCGTCGGCCACCTCCCCGAGCATCACCACCGTGCCGTCCCAGGGCATCCGCGGATGGTCCCAGGCGATCCACGCGGCGTGCCGGCCGTCCGGGGAGAGCCGGGGTCCGGTGACGAAGCGGTGCCGGTCGTCGGAGAGCTCCCGGACGGCCGTACGGTCCTCGGCGGCCGAGCCGTCCAGCGGTACGGCGGCGATGACCCGGCGGACGTCGGTGGGGCCCTTGCCGGTGAACTCCTCCAGTACACACCAGACTTCGCCCCGGTCGGGGTGGAGCACCGGGTCGGCCCAGCGCAGCCCGCCCCCGATCGCGGACACGGGGGTGAGGGGCCTCGGCTCGCCCGCGCCGTCCGGCTCGTACGCGTACAGCCGCTGGTCGGGGAAGTGGACGAAGACGACGAGCGGGCCACCGTCGGAGCGGGCGGCGCCGGCCCAGGGCACGCCGCCGTACTCGATGACCCGGCTGCGGACGTTCCACGGCGCGGGCAGGACCGACTCCTCGCGTCCTTCGGCCGTCAGCCGTACGAGCGCGCGCCGACCGTCCTCGGCGGGGCGGGGCGCCGTCCACCACACCTCGTCGCCGACCGTCCCGACGTACTCGGGACGGCCGTCGTGCGAGGCGGCGAGGGCGGCGTCGATCGGCGACGGCCACGTTCCGTACGGGATGGCGCTCCGCGCGGTTTCCATCAGCGGTACTCCTCGCTCTCTAGGCGGACTTGAGATAGTGGTCGAGGACCCGGACGCCGAAGTGCAGCGCCTCGACGGGTACCCGTTCGTCGACGCCGTGGAAGAGCGCCTGGTAGTCGAAGCCGGGGGGCAGCTTCAGCGGCGAGAAGCCGTAGCCGGTGATGCCGAGCCGGGAGAACTGCTTGGCGTCCGTGCCGCCCGACATGCAGTACGGCACGGCGTGCCCGGCCGGGTCGAAACGCTCGACGGCGGCGCGCAGTTTGGCGAAGGTCGGCGAGTCGACCGGCGCCTGGAGGGCGACCTCCCGGTGGTGGAACTCCCACTCCACATCGGGCCCGGTGAGCTGGTCCATGGTGGTGCGGAACTCCTCCTCGCCGCCGGGCACCATCCGCCCGTCGACGAAGGCCGTGGCCCGGCCCGGGATCACATTGACCTTGTAACCGGCCTCCAGGACGGTCGGGTTGGCGCTGTTGCGCACGGTCGGCTCGACCAGTGCCGCCGCCGGACCGAGCTTGCCCAGCAGCCCGTCCGGGTCGAAGTCCGGCGCGTGGACGTCGGCGTCGATGCCGTACAGCGCGGCGAGTTCGGCCAGGGCGGCCCGTACGGTCGGGGTGAGCCGGACCGGCCAGGGGTGGTCGCCGATCCTGGCGACGGCGGCGGCGAGCCGGCTGACCGCGTTGGCGCGGTTCACCTTCGAGCCGTGGCCGGCCTTGCCGTGGGCCGTGAGCTTGAGCCAGCCGGTGCCGCGCTCGCCGGCGGCGATCGGGTAGAGCGCCATTCCGGGTCCGGCGTGGAAGGTGAAGGCCCCGGACTCGCTGATGCCCTCCGTACACCCCTCGAACAGCCCGGGGTGCCGGTCGGCCAGGAAGCCGGCGCCGTCCTCCGCGCTGGCCTCCTCGTCGGCGGTGTAGGCGATGACGATGTCCCGGCGCGGCCGGACGCCGGTCCTGGCCCAGGACCGGACGACCGACAGGACCATCGCGTCCATGTTCTTCATGTCGATGGCGCCGCGGCCCCACACCACCCCGTCCCTGATCTCCCCGGAGAACGGGTGCACGGTCCAGTCGGCGGGCTCGGCGGGCACCACGTCGAGATGCCCGTGGACCAGGAGGGCGTCGGCGGACGGATCGGTGCCCTCGATCCTGGCGACCACGTTGGTGCGGCCGGGAGTGCGTTCCAGCAGCACCGGCTCGATCCCGGCGTCGGCGAGCCGCTCGGCGACGTACTCCGCCGCCGGGCGCTCGCGGCAGTCACCGCTGCCCCGGTTGGTCGTGTCGATGCGGATGAGCTCGGAGGTGAAGGTGACGGCCTCCGCCATCGCCGCCTCGTCCGGCGTCGTCGCGTTCAGTGTTGTCCCGTCCGGTGTCATCGCGTCAGCCATACTGCTCCTCCACCGCCGCCGAGACGATCGTCGTGACCGCCTTGAAGGTACGGATGCCCTCGTACATGGTGTCGCTCGTGTACGACACGCGGCGCTCGCCGCTGAGCGCCACCCCCGGGACCACCGTGGCCGCCGCGGAGAGATGCGCGGCGTCGAACTCCAGCTCCAGGGTGAACGGGCCGCCCCGGACCGGTTCGTACCGCACGGCCAGCTCGGTGGCCTCTTTCGCGGCGGCCCGGATGTCGGCGGCGGTACGGGCCGGGGTGCGGCACACCGCCGCGTACCGCGAGACATGGTCCTTGACGGCGACCTTGCGCGCCTCCGGCGCGTACCCCAGCGCGTCCTCGCAGGTCAGGTCGTCGCCGGTGACGAGCACGACCGGCACGCCGTACTCCGCGACGACCCGCGCGTTCAGCAGGCCCTCGCTCGCCCGCACCCCGTTCAGCCAGACCCCCGTCAGGGAGTTGGCGAGATAGGTGTGCGCGAGCACCCCCTCGGCACCCGCGCCCGTGTGATAGCCGACGAACGCGATGGCGTCCACGTCGCCGCTCTGCACCCCCTCGACCATGGTGAGCTCCTTGTGGCGGCCGGTGAGCAGCTCGGCGCGCTCGTCCAGCCGTTCCAGCAGCAGGTTCCGCATGGTCCAGTGCGCCTCGTTGACGAGCACCTCGTCGGCGCCGCCGTCGAGGAAGCCCAGGACGGCGGCGTTGACGTCGGAGGTGAACAGGGAGCGGCAGCGTTCCCACTGGGGTGTGCCCGGCAGGACGTCGGCCGGCCAGGTCACCCCCGTGGCGCCCTCCATGTCGGCGCTGATGAGGATCTTCATGGCGAGAAACGTACGCGTCCCGGCAGAACCGGGCCAGCCCTGTGGACAACCGCCGGCGGACCGGACCGGCGAAGTCACCCCGGACGGCCCACGACCAGGGCTTTCACCGGAGGACGCCCGGTCCGCCCGACTCGCCCGGGATGATTTACGTACGGTGACTGTCCGGCTGTCCGGCTGTCCGGCTCTCCGGCGTCCGGCTGTCCGGCTGGACTGACGGCCGTCCCTCCTACGCCCGCGCCAGCACGAACCACCGGGCCGGCAGATCGATCCGGGTGCCGTCCGGCAGATGTTCCGTCTGCGGCAGCGCGGTGTCCCCGCTCGCCAGGATCGTCAGCCCCGCGGCCCGCAGCAGCTCCGGCACCTCCTCGTCCGTGGCCCCGGCCGGCTTGAGGCCGTGTGCGAAGACCCGCCGCAGCTTCTCCGGCGGACCGCCGGGGGCCGCCGCCGCCTGCTGGAGGACGGCCTTCGAGGCGCTGGTCAGCTCCGCGACGAAGGCCCGGCCGCGTGCGCCGAGAAGCGTGGCGACGGCCGCGGCGACGGCGGCCCGGTCCTGCGGTTCGCTCTGGTGGATGACCGCCCGCATATAGACGTTGGTGTCGCCGATCCGGTCGTGCAGCGCCCGTACGGCCGTGTCGTCGACCAGGTCGAGCTGCTCGAACTCCGCCGTCCCCGCCGTATCCGCGCGGCGCGCGTGCTCGATCGCCGCGTGCGAGAGGTCCACACCGACCGCGCGGGCGAAGCGGGTGGCGAGATAGCGGGTCTGGGTGCCGTTGCCGCAGCCGAGGTCGGCCACGGGCAGGGTGGTGTCGGCGTACGGAAGCAGCAGTTCGCTGTGGGGTACGGCCGAGAGCGAGGGGTCGGCGTCCCATATGGCCTCGCCGGGGACGTCGGAGGTCTCCCGCCAGTAGCCTTCCCACGATGCGCGGTAGCGCTGCGACACGTCCATATTCGCTCTCCCCACGTCCGGCCCGCCGACGGCGAGTTGCTGCCGACCGGATTACCGTCCGGACGACGGGAGGGCAAGGGGGCGGGGCCTTCCGTCACCTTCCGCGCGGCGGATTGTGGGCCTTGTGGGTGAGCGCCTGCTCGAACCAGACCGTCTTGCCGTGCGCCGAGCTGCTGCTGCCCCACTCCCTGGCGAGGCCGCTCACCACGCGCAGCCCGCGCCCGGACTCGTCGTCGCGCCCGGCGGCGAGCAGCGTGGCGGGGGCCGGTTCGTCGTCGGTGACCTCGCACAGCAGCGCGTCCGTACGGACCAGCCGCAGCCCGACCCGGTCGGACCGCGCATGGCGCACGGCATTGGTGACCAGCTCGCTGACCAGCAGTTCCGCGGTGTCCACCGCGTGCGGCAGCCCCCAGCCGAGCAGCCGCTCGCGCACCAGCCGGCGGGCCCTGCCGACCTCGCGCGGGTCCGTGGCGAGTTCGTACACGGCGACGTCCTCGTCGGCGATGCCGCCCAGCCGGGCCATCAGCAGCGCCACGTCGTCCTTGCGCCCGTCGCGGGTGTTGAGCGCGCGGATGATGGTGTCGCAGGCGTGGTCCATGGAGGCGGCGGGGTGCGCGGCGGACTCGCAGAGCGCGGCGAGTCCGTCACCGATGTCCTCGCCGCGCACCTCGACCAGGCCGTCGGTGCACAGCACCAGCCGGTCGCCGGGCCTGACGCGTACGGTCACGGTCTCGAAGGCCACCCCGCCGACGCCGATCGGGGCGCCGGTCGGCACGTCGAGGACCTCGGCACGCCCGTCCTCGGCCCGGACGAGCACGGGCGGGATGTGCCCGGCGTTGGCGATCTGGACCTGGGACCTGATCGGGTCGTACACCGCGTAGAGGCAGGTCGCGAGGTACTGCTCACCGAGCCGCTGCGCCAGGTCGTCCAGGTTGCGCAGGAGCTGCGCCGGCGGCATCTCCATGGTCGCCATGGTCTGTACGGCGGTGCGCAACTGGCCCATCATCGCGGCCGAGTTGAGGCCGTGGCCCATGACGTCGCCGACGACGAGCGCGGTGCGCGAGCCGGGCAGCTTCACCGCGTCGAACCAGTCGCCGCCGATCCGGCCGAGGCGGGTGCCCGGCAGATAGCGGGTGGCGATGTCGCAGCCGGCCATGCGCGGCGGGACCTGCGGCAGCATGCTGTCCTGGAGGGTCTCGGCGACGTTCTCCTGGTACGTGTACATACGGGCGTTGTCGAGCACGAGCCCGGCACGGGCGGCGAGTTCGGCGCCGGTCGTACGGTCCATGTCGTCGAACGGCTCGCGCTCGGGCCGCCGCATCAGCACCATGAAGCCGAGCACCACGTCGCGCGCCTTCAGCGGGACGAGCAGCATGGAACGGTGGTTGATGAGGGGGCGCAGGTCCCGCTTCTCGAACTGCCCCGAGATCCGGTTTCCCGCCTCCTCGCTGATCCGGGGGATCAGCACGGGCTCGCCGGTGACCATGCACTGGAAGAACGGGGTGTGTTCGGGGAAGGCGATGGCCTCGCCGACCGGGACCGTGTCGTCCCAGCGGCCCGGCTCGTCGTTGTGCTCGACCCAGACCCGGTGCCAGATGGTGGTCACGTCCGGCGGACCGTCAGGGAACCCCTCACCGGCGAGGACCGCGGCGCGCAGATGGGTGCCGGCGAAGTCGGTGAAGCGCGGCACGGCGGCGCTGGTGACCTCGCGGATCGTACGGGCGAGATCGAGGGAGGAGCCGATCCGGCCGCTGACCTCGTTGAGGAACTCCAGCCGCTCGCGCACGGCGCCGTATTCGAGGTCGAGCTGGGGCCTGGGGGCTTTGCGCCGCCGTGGCGTCCCGTCGCCGGACGGGGCTCCGGTGGTGTCGTACGCCCCCGGGGAGCGGCGCGGCACGCCCCAGTCGGGGGTGACGGGGACGCGGTCGTGGTGGCTGAACTCCAGGACGGGATAGCCCAGTTCGAGTACCTGCGCGATGATGCGGGTGGACTCGGCGGGGCCCATGTTCGGCAGAATGTCCGGCAGCCGCCCGGCGAGCACGTCGGCGTCCGGGAACTCCGTGTGGAGGGCGAAGCCGGGGGTGATCCGGAGGACCCGCCGCGCCGCGGAGCCGTCCTCCGTGCGGTCACCGGCCTCCGTACGGCCACCGTCGTCGTCGCGGTGCTCGGTCCTGAACTGCCCGGCGTCCGCCGCCAGTACGAGATGGCGGCCGGGCCCTGGGCCGACCAGCGGGTAGGCCCACCAGAGCACTTCGAGCCGCGCGGCCCCGGGGTCCGAGAGCTTCGCCACCCCGGCGGTCGGATACGAGCCGCGGGCGTGCAGTCCGGGGCCCAGCTCGTCGTCCGCGTCGTACACCCCATGGGCCACGCCGCGCTCCTCGTCGGCGAGTGCGCCCGCGACCGGCATCAGATCGCCGGCGTGCCGGCCGACCGCGTCCTCGCGGGCGTGCCCGAAGAGCCGTCGCGCACCGGACGACCAGTGCGACACCAGGCCGTCACCGTCCACGACGACCACGGCGAGCGGGATCCGTCCGGCCGCGGCGAACCGCTCCCGCGGCTCCTGCGGCCCTGACGGAGTGCCACTGTCCATGGGTGGAAGGCTCCTTCCCTGCCGCCGGGATCAGCGGCTCCGCCTCCACGGTACGGCCCCCGGGACGCGATCCGCCGGGCATTGAACCAATAGGTTGTGCGCCCGCGCACAACCCCACAACTGACTGAAATTCAGTCAGTCCTCGTGGCCCAGCTGGAGATCGCGTTCGGTGCGTCCGCCGCCCGCCATCCGGAGCACGGTGGCGACCGGCGGATACCCCGCCGCGATCACCGTGTACTCGCCGGAGGAGAGGTCGACGAAGCGGAAGGTGCCGTCGAGACCGGTGGTGAGGGTGTCCACCACATTGCCCGCCGCGTCGAGCAGAGTGACCCGCGCGTCCTCGACGGGACGGCCCCCACCTGCGCGTACGGTGCCGCGCAGCACGGCGCCGCCGGCCAGTTCGATGTCCTGCCGCGTCTCGCGCGACGCCTGGACGCTGACGGGCAGCGCGGCGGGCCGGAAGGCGGGCGCGCTCGCCGCGAGGGTGTACTCCCCGGCCACCAGCTCGGAGATCACGTAACTGCCCTCGCGGCCACTGCGGGTGGACGCCACGACGTCCCCGCGCACATCCGTGAGCGTCACGGCCGCGTCGCGCACGGGAGTGCCGTCGGCGGTGCGTACAGCCCCGGCGAGACGGCCGGCCCCGCCGAGTACGACATCCAGTTCGACGGGCCGTTCACCGACGGTCACGGTGACGGCCTGGGGCTGGTGCCCGCCCGCCGCCGCGATCATCACGTACGACCCGGTGCCCGGCACGCTCAGCGCGTACCGCCCGTCGCCGCCGCTCGCGCCGCGGCCGATCTGCCGGCCCTGGACATCGATGAGGGTGAGCGCGGCGCGCGGTACGACGGTGCCGTCGTGGTGCTGGACGGTGCCGCAGACGGCCACCCCCGGCGCGGACGGGGCGGGCGGCGCGACGGGCGCAGGCCGGGGTTCGGGGACGGCGGTACGCGCGGCGGGAACCGCGCCGGACTCGGCGGCGGGGGCGTTCTGGGACACCAGCGGTTGCTCCTTGAGGAAGAGAGTGATCAGCAGGCCGAGGGCGAGCACCGGCACGAGATAGAGGAAGATCCGCGGCATGGCGTCCGCGTACGCCTGTACGTAGCCCTCGCGCACTGCGGGCGGCAGCGCGTGGACGGCCTGGGGGGTGAGGGAGCCGGCGCCGGGCAGTCCGCCACCGGCGGGGATACGGTCGGCCAGCGCGTCGGCGAGCCGGTTCGCGAAGAGCGTGCCGAAGACGGCGGCGCCGACGCTGCCGCCGATCTGCCGGAAGTAGTTGTTGGCGCTGGTGGCCGCGCCGAGGTCGGACGGCGGTACGGCGTTCTGCACGGCGAGGACGATCACAGGCATCACCAGGCCCATCCCGAAGCCGAGGACCGCCTGCGCGATGCCGCATTCGAGCCGGGAGGTGCCGACGTCCAGCCGGGACAGCAGCCACATACCGAGCACCGAGAAGGCGCTGCCGGCCACCGGGTAGATCTTGTAGCGGCCGGTACGGGAGATCAGCTGCCCGGAGGCGACGGAGGCGACCACGATGCCGCCCATCATCGGCAGCATCAGCAGCCCGGACTCGGTGGCGCTGGCCCCGTCGACCATCTGGAGGAACGTCGGCAGATAGCTGGCCGCGCCGAACAGCGCCACCCCGACAACAGCGCCGACCAAGCCGCACACGACGAAGACCGGATCGCGGAACAGCCGCAGCGGAATGATCGGTTCGGCGGCCCGGTGCTCGACGGCCAGGAAGAGCAGCGCGCTGCCGGCCGCGCCCGCCGCGAGCCCCAGGATGACGCGGGAGCCCCAGGCGTACTCCGTACCGCCCCAGCTGGTCAGCAGGACCAGGCAGGTCGACGCGGCGGCGAGCAGCAGCGCGCCGAGGACGTCCAGCCGCGCGCGGACCACGGGCTTGGGGATCTTCAGTACGACGCTGACGACGGCGAGCGTGAGCAGCCCGAAGGGCACGTTGAAGTAGAAGCACCAGCGCCAGGAGACATGGTCGGTGAAGAACCCGCCGAGCAGCGGCCCGGCCACCGAGGCGACGCCGAACGCCCCGCCGATGAGCCCCATGTACCGGCCGCGCTCCCGGGGCGGCACGATGTCCGCGATGATCGCCTGCACACCGATCATGAGCCCGCCCGCGCCGACGCCCTGGAGGGCGCGGAAGGCGATCAGCTGGTCCATCGTGCGCGACCAGCCGGCCAGCGCGGAGCCGAGGACGAAGACGACGATCGCGAACTGGAAGACGCCCTTGCGGCCGAAGAGGTCACCGAGCTTGCCGTAGAGCGGCAGTCCGACGGTGGCGGTGAGCAGATACGCGGTGATCGCCCAGGACATCCGGTCCAGGCCGTGGAGTTCGCCAACGATCTTCGGCAGCGCGGTCGCCACGATCATCTGTTCCAGCGCGGCGAGCAGCAGGGCGAGCATCAGCCCGACGAAGACCATCCGGACCTGGCGGGGACCGAGCGGCACGGGGGCGCCGGCCGCTGCCATCGACGCGGCCGGGGCCGGTGGCGGTGGCGGTGCCCCGTCGGCGCGGCCGGTGGACACCGGCTCCACGGCCGCCCCGGCGCCCCCATCGGCCCCGGCACCTCCATCGGCCCCGACGCCCTTCACCAGAGTGGTCCCGCCCACGTACTGCTCCCCTCGTCGCACCTGCGCGGCGTCATTGTTCGCATCGCGCGCCAAGCGGGAGCAAGCGGGAATCCCTCCCCCTAAGGGGAGTGTGACGGGGGGAAGTTGAGCGGGAAAGAGCGCACCGAGGCGCTCATCAGGGGCTTTCCCGCGGCGGGTCGCGCGGGGGGCGCACTACCGCACCACGGGGAAGACCACCCGAATCGGTGACTCCGGCAACGATCTGTACGAGGGGTGCCTACAAGGCGTCGTGACGCCTAGGATCCCGCCCCGGCGCCGGCCTCGGAGCCTGCCTCCGAACCGGAGCCCGCCTCAGAGCCGGCCTCGGAGCCCGCCTCGGTCTGAGCGGCGAGCTTTCCGAGCACCTCGTCGTAGATACGGCCGAGCCCCTTGGGGGCGAAGGTGCGCTCGAAGAAGCCGCCGATACCGCTCGCGCCGTCCCAGACCGTCGTGACGACCGCCTTCGAACGCCCCTCACCGGCCGGAGTGACGGTCCAGGTGGTCACCATCGAGGAGTTGCGGTCCTTCTCGACCAGCTGCCCCTCGGTCGGCTCGGTCACCTCGAGCAGGCAGTCACGGACGCGCTTGCTGGTGGCCTGGAGCCTCCAGTGGACGAGGGTGCCCTCACCGTCGCCGCCCTCACGCACCTCGTACTCGCTGAACTGGCCCGGCAGAAGCTTCGCGCGGGTGTTCTCGTAGTCCGCCAGAGCATCGAACACCGTCTCCGGGTCCGCCGCGATGACTCGCTCCGTGGTGGCCTCGACCTGCGCCATGGCTCTTCCTCCAGCACTCGGTATTTCGGTGGGGTGCGGCCACACCCAACCACCCTCCGGTCCACCCGCCCAAATCCGGGCCCCAGCAATCAATGGAACATCCGTTCCGGTCTCCGGGCGGGGGCACGGAGGAGGCCTCGACGCACCGAGCCAACAGCAGCGCGAGCAGGCCTGCTTGAAGCAGGAAAAGCCCCTGGGTGACGGCCGGGACGTCACGTGGGCCGCCCCTCCATCTGTGAGTGTCGCGTCTCCGTGACAGGTGTAAAGGGCGCTCCTGCGTCGCGTCGCTGCGCGATGACCTTCGGTCACCCTTGACTCCTGTCCCGGAGTCGCAAGTGCGGGTGTGGGAGGGGCGGCCGGGTGGGAGGGGGTTGCCCGGGGGGTCTGCTGTCATACCACCCGGCTCAGGGGCCGTCGGGCGGGTGGACCCTGCGGGGCTGCGCACACTTTGCATGGGGCAGCCGGGCTCGTCTCGGCGGCTGACGGCCGCCCGTTGGCTGGCACTCATGCCCCGCCGGTCACTGTTGCGTTGTGGTACCCGGGAGGTGGGCGGGGTCTGCTGTCCGGCCGGGGTCCTCCGGCCGGTCCGGGGGCCGGGGGTCTCCGGGCGGTGCCCGGGGGCAGGGGGTGCGACGCTAGAGCCACCTCCGGCACGTCAGACGGCTGCAACGTCACAGTCGTTGGGATCAAGCACTCCACCACCCGCCGATCTGTCCCATATGGGGCGGTTTGGCGGGTGGTTGGGGGCCGCTCCGGACGGCACATGTGTCCTGAGGTGCATAAGAAGCACTCCAGGGCCCAAAGACCGCCTCCAGAAGCCCACTTACCGCCACACGAGTCCCAGCAGACCCTGCTCCCACTCCACGGCGACCAGCGGGGCATGTGCCGCAACCAGCAACGGACCGCCGGCCGCCGAGCCGGTGTCGGACCGCCCCACTCCTCTGCCGCGCAGCCCCGCAGGGCCCACCCGCCCGAGGACCCCGAACCGACCGCCAGTCCGGCCGGTCCCCCGGGCAACCCCCTCCCACCCGGCCGCCCCTCCCACACCCGCACTTGCGACTCCGGGGCAGGTGTCAAGGGTGACCGAAGGTCATCGCGCAGCGACGCGACGCAGGAGCGCCCTTTACACCTGTCCCGGAGACGCGACACTCACACCAGGAGGGGCGGCCCCCATCCCCACAACCCCCGCCACCCCAACCTGCATACACGCCCGCCGCGCTACGCGAGGCGGCTCAGTGCCGCCTCCGCTGCGGCGGTCAGTCTCGGGTGGGCGCGGGCCGCTTCGAGGGTGGGGCGGGCGCGGGGGTCGGCGAGGCGGCCCAGGCCCTCGACGCAGGCGAGCGCCACCCGCCAGTGCGGGTCGTCTGGGGCCAGCAGGCGTCGCAGCGTGGCGGTCAGCGCCGGTACGGACTCGGGGGCGCGCAGTTCGGCGAGGAGGCGTACGGGGTGCAGCGCGTAGGCGGTGCGCAGGGTGTTGGTCGCGAGCGCGGCGGCGGCCCGGGGTGTGCGCGGGTCACCGAGCCTGGCCAGCGCGTACGAGGCACTGACGCAGCGTTCGGGGTCGCGGTGGTTCAGAAGCAGCACCAGCGCCTCGAAAGCCCGCCGGTCCCCGGCGCAGCCGAGCCGGAACGCGGCGACCTCCCGCGCCCACAGCGGCTGTTGGGGCGCGGTGAGAACGCCGGCAAGGTCTTCCGTGTCCTCGGTGGCCAACAGCGCCTCGCACGCCGCCGAGCCGCCGGACTCGCTCCGTACCCGGTCCGCGAGCGAGCGTAAGTCCTCATCCATGCGGGCCAGCGTACCGATGCGAATTGATCCCGTTCGCACCCTGGCGCGCTCGTTACCCGTCGGTTAACCTCAGATGAGCTGATAACCTCCGCAGCAACCACACCGCACCGCAACGCTCCGACGGCCTGGTGACGCAGCCGTCGTGAGCGCCCGCCGCTGTCGGTTCAGCGGCACCCCCGTGTACGGCGCGACCCCGGGACAGGGTCCGCCGCAGCCCGCAGCACCGCAACTCCCTTCTGCCGCGCCTCCGTTCGCGCGCGCCCTCAGCCGTCACTCATCCCCTGGAGTCCCCCGATGGACATCCGCACGGATACCTCTCCCACCTCTCCTGCCTCTTCCGCCTCTCCCGGTACGGAGACCTCCCCCGACTCGGCCACCCCGCTCTCCCCCGTCGCCGTCATCGGCCTCGGCACCATGGGCACCGGCATCGCCGAAGTCCTCGCCCGCGCCGGCCACGAGGTGATCGGCGTCGACATCGACGACGCCGCCGCCGGCCGCTGCGTGCGCGCGCTCGAAGAGTCCACCGCGCGGGCCGTGGCGCGCGGGCGGCTCGGTGAGGAGGAGCGGCGGGCCGTCCTCGGCCGCTTCCGCGCCCACACCGATCCGCGCGCCGCCGCCGACGCCCGGCTGGTGATCGAAGTGGTCCCGGAGGACTACGCGGTCAAGCAGCGGGTCCTGCGCGCGCTGGACGGCATCGTCGGCCCCGCCACGATCATCGCGACCGGCACCAACGCGCTGTCCGTGACCCGGCTGGCCGCCGAGTCCGCCCACCCGGAACGCGTGCTCGGCCTGCACTTCTTCCATCCCGCGCCCGCGATGCGGCTGGTCGAGGTGGTGTCGTCCGTGCTCACCTCGGAGCGCGCCGTCGAGGCCGTCACCGCGCTCGCCCGCGCGCTCGGCAAGGAGCCGGTGGCGGTCGGCGACCGGCCCGGCTTCGTCGCGGACGGGCTGCTCTTCGGCTATCTCAACCAGGCCGCCACGATGTACGAGGCCAAGTACGCCTCCCGCGAGGACATCGACGCGGCGATGCGGCTGGGCTGCGGGCTGCCGATGGGCCCGCTGGCGCTGCTCGACCTGATCGGGATCGACACCGCCCGTACCGTACTGAACGCCATGTACGCCGCCTCGCACGACCGGCTGCACGCTCCCGCGCCCGTCCTCGGGCAGCTCAGCGACGCCGGACTGACCGGGCGGAAGGCCGGGCGCGGCTTCTACACGTACGACGCTCCCGGCGGCGGCGCCGCCCCCGTGCCGGACGCCCTCACCCAGTCGCCCGCCACGTCGCCCGCCGCCTGGCCCGTCCCCGGGCGGCCGGTCACCGTCGTCGGGGTCGCGGGCTCGGGGACGATGGCGAGCGGCATCGCCGAGGTCTTCGCGGGCGCCGGGTACGACGTGGTGCTCGCCGCCCGTACCCCGGAGAAGGCCGCGGCGGCCAAGGAGCGGATCGCCGCGTCCCTGGCCCGCTCGGTGGCGAAGGGGCGGCTGTCCGCCGGGGCTCGGGACGGCGCGCTGGCGCGGATCGCCCCGGCCGGCTCGCTCGACGCGTTCGGCGGGGTGGATCTCGCCGTCGAGGCGGTCGCCGAGGATCTGGAGGTCAAGCGGGAGCTGTTCGCCGCGCTCGACAAGGTCTGCCCGCCGGGCGCGGTGCTGGCCACGACGACCTCCTCGCTCCCGGTGATCGCCTGCGCCCGCGCGACCACCCGCCCGCAGGACGTCATCGGAATGCACTTCTTCAACCCGGCGCCGGCGATGCGGCTGGTCGAGGTGGTCCGTACGGTGCTGACCTCCGACGACGTCCACTCCACGGTCCGCGAGGTGACGGCGACCCTGCGCAAGCACGCCGTGGACTGCGGCGACCGCGCCGGGTTCATCGTCAACGCGCTGCTCTTCCCGTATCTGAACAACGCGATCAAGATGGTCGGCGAGCACTACGCGACACCGGACGACATCGACGCCGCGATGAAGCTGGGCGGCGGCTATCCGATGGGCCCCTTCGAGCTGCTCGACGCGGTCGGTCTCGATGTCTCGCTGGCCATCGAGCGCGCGCTGCACCGGGAGTTCCGCGATCCGGGCCTGGCGCCCGCGCCGCTGTTGGAGCATCTGGTCGCCGCGGGCTGCCTCGGCCGCAAGACGGGCCGCGGGTTCCGTGCCCATGCCCGGCGCAACTGAGCCGGGCACAGAGCCGGGCACCGAACCCGCCGCCGGGCCCGGCGGGGAAGCCCGTACGGGATCCGGCGCCGGACCCCGCGGCAGACCCGGTGCCGGCCTCGGTGCCGGGCCCCGCGGGTCTCCCCCACGGGCGCGCTCTCCTGCGTCGATGCAGTACGTTCACCTCATGTCCCAGCCCGCCAGGTCCGCCCGTACCAGCAGCAAGTCCGACGCCCCCGAGAGCGCCGCGGGCACCCGTGCCGCCGCCCAGCGCCTCAAGATGCGCCGCGAGCTGGCGGCGGCTGCCATGGAGCTCTTCGCGACCAAGGGGTACGAGGCGACGACCGTGGACGAGATCGCCGCCGCGGCCGGGGTGGCGCGCCGGACCTTCTTCCGGCACTTCCGCTCCAAGGAAGAGGCGATCTTCCCGGACCACGACGACACGCTCGTCCGGGCGGAGGACGTACTGAACGCCGCCCCCGCCCACGAGCAGCCGCTGGACACGGTCTGCCGGGGCATCAAGGAGGTCATGCGGATGTACGCGGCCTCCCCCGCCGTCTCGGTGGCGCGCTACAAGCTGACCCGTGAGGTGCCCACCCTGCGCGAGGCCGAGATCGCCTCAGTGGCCCGTTACGAGCGGCTGTTCACCCGTTATCTGCTGGGCCACTTCGACGAGCGCGACCACATCGACGGCAACGACGACCCGCTGATGGCGGAGGTGGCCGCGTCCGCCGTCGTCACCGCGCACAACCATGTCCTGCGCCGCTGGCTGCGCGCCGACGGCCAGGGCGATGTGGAGGCGCAGCTCGACCACGCCTTCGCGATCGTCCGCGCGACCTTCGGCAGCGGCATCGGCGCGGGCCGGACCATGGGCGGTCCTTCGGCCCGGCCGGCGGCCACGGCGCGTACCAGCGGGGACGTCCTGGTGGCTGTGGCGCACACGGACGCCCCGCTGGACGAGGTCATGCGCACCATCCAGCAGGCGCTCAAGAACAACGCGTAGCCCTTACGTACACCTGCACCGCACCGCCCGAGCGCGCTCACGCGTGCCGCTCATGCATGCCGCTCATGCGTGTCCACGCGGTGACAACTGAGAGAAAATTCTGGCACCCAGTGCCTTGTCAGTTGTCACGGCGTGCCATACGTTGATGTTGTCCGGCTGTTCCCGCGAGCCGTCCCGCTCGTGGCCCGGACGCCTGCGTCACAGGCACACACCGCACAGCACCGCACAGCACCGCACACACAGCACCGCGCGCCACCGCGTCACCCACGCCACCCGCGCCACTTCCGCACCACCCGCCGAACCGACGGCACACCTCCACCCGCACCACCTCCACCCCACACCGCCCCCTGCCCGGCGCCGCCCCGCGCCGGCTCCCCGACGTACCCTCAGCTTCGCCCGGAGGCCCCACCGTGAAGGAAATCCTGGAGGCGATCCAGTCGCCGGACAGCACGTCCGCCGACTTCGCCGCGCTCCCGCTGCCCGGCTCGTACCGCGCGGTGACCGTGCACAAGGACGAGACCGCGATGTTCGCGGGCCTCACCAGCCGGGAGAAGGACCCCCGCGCCTCGCTCCATCTCGACGAGGTGCCGGTCCCCGCGCTCGGTCCGGGCGAGGCCCTGGTGGCCGTCATGGCCAGCTCGGTGAATTACAACTCCGTCTGGACCTCGCTCTTCGAACCGCTGCCGACCTTCGGGTTCCTGGAGCGGTACGGCAGGCTCAGCGAGCTGGCCCGGCGTCACGATCTGCCGTACCACGTCATCGGCTCGGACCTGTCCGGTGTCGTGCTGCGCACCGGGCCAGGGGTCAACGCCTGGCGGCCGGGCGACGAGGTCGTCGCGCACTGTCTCTCCGTCGAACTGGAGTCGTCCGACGGCCACAACGACACCATGCTCGACCCCGAGCAGCGGATCTGGGGCTTCGAGACCAACTTCGGCGGTCTCGCGGAACTCGCCCTGGTGAAGTCCAATCAACTGATGCCCAAGCCACAGCACTTGAGCTGGGAGGAGGCCGCGGCTCCCGGGCTGGTCAACTCGACCGCGTACCGCCAGCTGGTGTCCCGCAACGGCGCCGGCCTCAAGCAGGGCGACAACGTGCTGATCTGGGGCGCGAGCGGCGGGCTCGGTTCGTACGCCACCCAGTACGCGCTGGCCGGCGGCGCCAACCCGGTCTGTGTGGTCTCCAGCGACCGGAAGGCGGAGATCTGCCGGCGGATGGGCGCCGAGGCGATCATCGACAGGACCGCCGAGGAGTACCGGTTCTGGCCGGACGAGCACCATCAGGATCCGCGCGAGTGGAAGCGCTTCGGCAAGCGGATCCGGGAGCTGACCGGCGGTGAGGACGTGGACATCGTCTTCGAGCACCCGGGCCGCGAGACCTTCGGCGCCTCCGTCTACGTCACCCGCAAGGGCGGCACGATCGTCACCTGTGCCTCCACCTCCGGCTACACCCACGAGTACGACAACCGCTACCTGTGGATGTCACTCAAGAAGATCGTCGGCTCCCACTTCGCCAACTACCGCGAGGCGTGGGAGGCCAACCGGCTCGTCGCCAAGGGCCGGATCCATCCGACCCTGTCGCGGGTGTATCCGCTGGAGGAGACCGGCCAGGCGGCGTACGACGTGCACCGCAACCTGCACCAGGGCAAGGTCGGGGTGCTGGCACTGGCTCCGCGCGAGGGCCTGGGGGTACGGGACGAGGCGCTGCGGGCCCGGCATCTCGACGCCATCAATCTCTTCCGGGACGCCTGACATGACGCCTGATATGACGAACCGTCAGATACCGCGCGCCAAGGACCGGCCCTGGCTCATGCGGACGTACGCGGGCCACTCGACCGCCGAGGCGTCCAACGCGCTGTACCGGCGCAATCTCGCGAAGGGGCAGACCGGCCTCTCCGTCGCGTTCGACCTGCCGACGCAGACCGGCTACGACCCGGACCACATCCTGGCCCGCGGCGAGGTCGGCCGGGTCGGGGTGCCGGTGTCGCACCTCGGCGACATGCGCCGGCTCTTCCGGGACATCCCGCTGGAGCGCACCAACACGTCCATGACCATCAACGCCACCGCGATGTGGCTGCTGGCGCTCTATCAGGTGGTCGCCGAGGAGCAGGGCGCCGACCCCGCGCTGCTGCGGGGGACGACGCAGAACGACATCGTCAAGGAGTACCTGTCGCGCGGGACGCATGTCTTCCCGCCGGTGCCGAGCCTGCGGCTGACCACCGACATGATCACGTACACGGTGCACCACCTGCCCAAGTGGAACCCGATCAACATCTGCAGCTACCACCTCCAGGAGGCCGGCGCGACGCCCGTCCAGGAGATCGCGTACGCGATGTCCACGGCGATCGCCGTGCTGGACGCGGTGTTCGCGTCCGGGCGGATCCCCGAGGAGCGCCGGGGCGAGGTCGTCGGGCGGATCTCGTTCTTCGTCAACGCCGGGGTGCGGTTCGTCGAGGAGATGTGCAAGATGCGGGCCTTCTCCCGCGTCTGGGACCGGATCACCCGGGAGCGGTACGGGATCGGGGACGCCGGGCACCGCCGCTTCCGCTACGGGGTGCAGGTCAACTCGCTGGGCCTGACCGAGGCGCAGCCGGAGAACAACGTCCAGCGGATCGTGCTGGAGATGCTCGCCGTGACGCTCTCCCGGGACGCCCGCGCCCGCGCCGTACAGCTGCCCGCGTGGAACGAGGCGCTGGGGCTGCCCCGGCCCTGGGACCAGCAGTGGTCGCTGCGGATCCAGCAGGTGCTGGCGGACGAGAGCGATCTGCTGGAGTACGGCGACCTCTTCGACGGCTCGCGGGTCGTGGAGGAGAAGGTGGCGGGTCTGGTCACCGAGGCGTTCGGGGAGATCGGCCGGATCGAGGGGATGGGCGGTGCGCTGGCCGCCGTCGAGTCCGGCTATCTCAAGTCGCGGCTGGTGGCCGCGCACGCCGAGCGGCGGGCGCGCATCGAGTCGGGCGAGGAGCGGATCGTCGGCGTCAACTGTTACGAGTCGACCGAGCCCAGTCCGCTGACCGCCGATCTCGACGGCGCGGTCATGACGGTCGACCCGGCGAACGAGGCCCGGGTCGTGGCCGCCCTGCGGGCCTGGCGGGAGGCGCGGGACGGGGCACGCGCCACGGCCGCGCTGGCCGCGCTGCGGACGGCCGCGGCGGGCACCGGCAATCTGATGGCCGCCACCGTGGAGTGCGCGCGGGCCGGGGTGACGACCGGCGAGTGGTCCTCGGCGCTGCGCGACGTGTTCGGCGAGTTCCGCGCACCCACCGGGGTCGGCGGCGCGCCGGTCGCGGTGACGGCCGAGGCCGGTACGCCGCTGGCCGCCGTGCGGGCGAAGGCCGCCCGTACCGCCGAGGAGCTGCGGGTGGGACGGCTGCGGCTGCTGGTCGGCAAGCCGGGCCTGGACGGCCACTCCAACGGCGCGGAACAGATCGCCGTACGGGCCAGGGACGCCGGTTTCGAGGTGGTCTACCAGGGCATCAGGCTCACCCCGGAACAGATCGTGGCCGCCGCGGTCGCCGAGGACGTGCACTGTGTGGGGCTGTCGATCCTGTCGGGCTCGCACGCCGCGCTGGTGCCCGACGTACTCGGCCGGCTGCGCGAGGCCGGCGCGGGCGATCTGCCGGTGGTCGTCGGCGGGATCATCCCGAACGCCGACGCGCGGGCGCTGCGGGCGGCCGGCGTGGCCGCCGTCTTCACCCCGAAGGACTTCGGGATCACGACGATCATCGGTCGTATCGTCGACGAGATCCGTACCGCGAACAGACTCGACCCTGACCCTGACCCTGAACCCGACCCCCTGGAGGTCTCCGCATGACTGCCACCGTGCCCGCCCCCGACGCCCGCGACCGGCGGCTTCGTCCGCGCCGTTCCTGCCTCGCCGTGCCGGGCTCCAACCCGCGCTTCCTGGAGAAGGCCCAGGGGCTGCCGGCCGATCAGGTCTTCCTCGATCTGGAGGACGCGTGCGCGCCGCTCGCCAAGGAGGGCGCCCGGCACAGCATCGTGGACGCGCTCAACAAGGGCGACTGGACGGGCAAGATCCGGGTCGTCCGGGTCAACGACTGGACGACGCACTGGACGTACCGCGATGTGATCACGGTCGTGGAGGGCGCGGGGCAGAACCTGGACTGCGTGATGCTGCCGAAGGTCCAGGACGCCCAGCAGATCACCGCCCTCGATCTGCTGCTCACCCAGATCGAGAAGACGATGGGCTTCGAGGTCGGCCGGATCGGTATCGAGGCGCAGATCGAGAACGCCAAGGGGCTGGTGAACGTCGACGCGATCGCGGGGGCCTCGCCGCGGCTGGAGACGATCGTCTTCGGGCCGGCCGACTTCATGGCCTCCATCAACATGAAGTCGCTGGTGGTCGGGGAGCAGCCGCCCGGCTACGGCGCGGACGCCTACCACTACATCCTGATGCGGATCCTGATGGCGGCCAGGACGCACGACCTCCAGGCCATCGACGGCCCGTACCTCCAGATCAGGAACGTGGACGGCTACCGCGAGGTGGCGCGGCGCGCCGCGGCGCTCGGCTACGACGGCAAGTGGGTACTGCACCCGGGGCAGATCGAGGCGTCGAACGAGATCTTCTCGCCGTCGCAGGAGGACTACGACCACGCCGAGCTGATCCTCGACGCGTACGAGTACCACACGTCGGAGGCGGGCGGCGCGAAGGGTTCGGCGATGCTCGGCGACGAGATGATCGACGAGGCGAGCCGCAAGATGGCGCTGGTCGTCTCGGGCAAGGGCCGGGCGGCCGGGATGCGCCGTACCACCTCCTTCGACGTGCCGGAGGCGTGAGCGATGCGGTTCGGGCGCACTTTTGAGGAGTTCGAGGTCGGCGCGGTCTACAAGCACTGGCCGGGCAAGACCGTGACGGAGTACGACGACCATCTGTTCTGTCTGCTGACCATGAACCACCATCCGCTGCATCTGGACGCGAACTACGCGGAGAAGACGACGGATTTCGGCAGGAATGTCGTCGTGGGGAACTACGTGTACTCGCTGCTGCTGGGGATGTCGGTGCCCGATGTCTCCGGCAGGGCGATCGCCAATCTGGAGGTGGAGTCGCTCCGGCATGTGGCGCCGACCTTCCACGGCGACACGCTTTACGGGGAGACGACGGTGCTGGACAAGACGCCGTCGAAGTCCAGGAGCGACCGCGGAATCGTCTATGTGGAGACCCGGGGATACACCCAGGACGGGACGGTGGTGTGTGTGTTCCGCCGGAAAGTGATGGTCCCGACCGAGACCTTCGTCAAGGAGCGCGGCGGAGATCAGCCGGGCCGCCCGGAACCGAAGTATCCGGAACCGAAGCACCGGGAGAAGTGAGACCGAGATGAGCCGACTCGCGCAGACCGCCGGACTGACGGATATCCAGCGGGAGATCCTCGCCACGGTAAGAGACTTTGTCGACAAGGAGATCCTCCCGGTCGCCACCGAGCTGGAACACCGCGACGAATATCCGGTGAAAATCGTCGAGGGGCTGAAGGAACTCGGTCTCTTCGGTCTGATGATTCCGGAGGAATACGGCGGCCTCGGCGAGTCGCTGCTCACGTACGCGCTGTGCGTGGAGGAGATCGCGCGCGGCTGGATGTCCGTCTCCGGCATCGTCAACACGCACTTCATCGTGGCGTACCTCCTCCAGCGCTACGGCACCCCGGAGCAGAAGGAGACCTTTCTGCCGCGCATGGCGGCCGGCGAGGTGCGCGGCGCGTTCTCGATGTCGGAGCCCGGTCTGGGCTCCGACGTCGCGGCGATCACGTCGCGGGGGGTCAGGGACGCGGACGGGGACGCGTACGTGCTGACCGGGCAGAAGATGTGGCTGACCAACGGCGGCACGTCCTCGCTCGTCGCCGTGTTGTGCCGGACGGACGAGGGCCACCCGGAGGGGACGGCCCCGCACCGGTCGATGACGACGTTCCTGGTCGAGAAGGAGCCGGGGTTCGGCGAGATACGACCCGGCCTCACCATCCCCGGGAAGATCGAGAAGATGGGCTACAAGGGCGTCGACACCACCGAGCTGCTCATGGACGGACTTCGCATTCCGGCCAATCGGGTCCTCGGCGGTGCCACTGGCCAAGGGTTTTACCAAATGATGGACGGCGTGGAGATCGGCCGGGTGAATGTCGCGGCGCGTGGTTGCGGGGTCGCGCAGCGCGCCTTCGAACTCGGCGTCTCCTATGCCCAGCAACGTCATACATTCGGGAAAGCCATCGCCCACCATCAGGCGATCCAGTTCAAGCTGGCCGAGATGGCTACCAAAGTCGAAGCGGCCCATGCGATGATGGTCAACGCGGCACGCAAAAAGGACTCCGGCGAACGAAACGACCTGGAGGCAGGGATGGCGAAGTACCTCGCCTCCGAATACTGCAAGGAAGTCGTCGAGGACGCCTTCCGTATCCACGGCGGTTACGGCTTCTCCAAGGAGTACGAGATCGAGCGCCTCTACCGCGAGGCACCGATGCTGCTGATCGGCGAGGGTACCGCCGAGATCCAGAAAATGATCATCGGCCGCCGGCTGCTGGAGGAGTACCGATTCCAGGGTTAATTATCTTGTTTGGGCCGGTTTGACGGCGAAGAAGATCACACCACGTTGCGGCCTGCCGCATGCTTCAAGCCGCTCGACTCGGGTGCTGGCTTGCTCAGTTGCGGCTCGCTACCAGTACCATCGCTCAAAAGCCGCCGTCCCCCGTCGCCTGCGCGGCATCATCCGCTACGAAGGTCATCCATGCCCCACAGCCAAACCTCTGCACCAAGCGGCCGGGTCCGCATCGCACGCGGAGCATCGCCGTGGCTCCTGCCGACCGTCGCCACCGCAGCGATCAGTCTGGCCCGTGCCGGTCGTTCCCGGCGTGCCGCCGCCCTCGCCGTGCCCGCCACCGCGCTCGCCGCGGGCATGCTGTGGTTCTTCAGAGACCCCGAGCGGGAGATCGCTCAGGGCCGTGTGATCTCGCCGGCCGACGGTGTGGTGCAGAGCATCATGCCGTGGAAGGACGGGCGCACCCGGGTCGCCATTTTCATGAGCCCGCTGAACGTACACGTGAACCGCGCTCCCCTCGCGGGTACCGTGACCTCCGTGGAGCACGTCCCCGGTGGGTTCGTTCCGGCGTTCAACAAGGAGAGCGAGAACAACGAGCGCGTTGTCTGGCACTTCGACACCGAACTGGGCGACATCGAGATGATCCAGATCGCCGGCGCGGTGGCCCGGCGCATCGTCCCGTACGTGCCTCAGGGGACCAAGGTGGAGCAGGGCGAGCGCATCGGCCTGATCCGGTTCGGCTCGCGCGTCGACATCTACCTTCCGGAAGGTGTCGATGTCGCCGTCGAGGTCGGCCAGACCACGACCGCAGGGGTGACTCGAATTGACCGTTCTTGATCCCGAGACCCAGGCCGGCTGGGCCGCCGACGTGACCGACGAGGCCGAGGCCGACGCGGAGGACATGCCGCTCTCCCTGCGGCTGTCGATAGCGGACACCCTCACGCTCGGTAACGCCACGTGCGGCTTCATGGCCGTCTACTTCACCACCACCGGCATCCTGATCCCGCATCTCACGGGTGACGACGAGAGCGGCATGGCGCGGCACTCCGCCGCGACCGCCGTGATCCTGATGCTCGCCGCGGCGATCTTCGACCTGTTCGACGGCATCGTGGCGCGCAAGCTGCGCAGCTCGCCGATGGGCGCGGAGCTGGACAACCTCTCCGACCTGATCAGCTTCGGTCTCGCCCCGGCCTATTTCGTACTGGTGTACGGAATGGTCGCGGACGACGCGCATCAACGGGTATCGGCGCTGGCGGCGATCGTGGTCTTGCTGGCCGTGGTGCTCAGACTCGCGAGATTCTCGTGCGTGACGATGAAGGACGGCATGTTCCAGGGGATGCCGAGCCCCTTCGGGGCGCTCACGGTCATCTCGATCGTGCTGCTGGAGCTGCCCTTCGTGCCGACGCTGATGGCGATCATCGGGGTGGCCTGGCTGATGGTGAGCCGGGTCGAGTACCCGAAGCCGCGCGGAGTCCTCGCGGTCGCGATGCTCAGCTGGATCGTCGCCGCGATGGGGCTGCTGGCGGCCTGGGCGTTCGACGCGCCCGGCGGTCAGCTGCTGCTCCAGACCGGCTGCGCGCTCCAGGTCGTGACGGGCGCGGTGATCCCGCTCTTCGCCACGGCGCGGCGGGTGAACACGTTCCGCGGCAACCGCCGCGAGGCGCGGGCGGCGCAGCTGCCGTAGCGGTACGCAGGACGGTAGGACGTAGGACGCAGGGATGGACGGCGAAGGGCCCGGGCGCACAGCGCGCCCGGGCCCTTTCCGCGTGGAGAGGCGTGGAGAGCCCCGGCTCAGCTCAGGAAGTCCCGCGCGATGTTCTCGGCGAGGCGCTCCAGCAGCGGGCCCGCCTCGGCCATGCAGACCGCCGGGTCCGGCTCCAGGTCGGTGAGCGCGTAGGCGCGGCGGATGCCCGCGCGGCCGAGGGCCTCCGGGGGCAGGCCGAGCCGCCCGCAGACGGCGATGACCTCGATGTGCCGGGCCCGCGCCGCCGCCGCGACCCCGGCCGGGGCCTTGCCGTGCAGGGTCTGCTCGTCGAGCGAGCCCTCGCCGGTGATCACGAGGGTCGCGCCGGCCAGCGCGGTCTCGAAGCCCAGGACGTCGAGCATGACCTCGATACCGGGCCGGAAGCGCGCCCCCAGGCCGACCAGCGCCCCGTAGCCGATGCCGCCCGCCGCGCCCGCGCCGGCCGAGAACGCCAGGTGGGCGGCGCGGGGCCCGACGGCCGTCATCAGCACCTCGGTGTAGCGGACGAGCGCGGCGTCGAGCACGGTGACGTCCTCGGGGCTCGCGCCCTTCTGCGGTCCGTAGACGGCCGCCGCTCCCCGGGGACCGGTCAGCGGATTGTCGACATCGCTGGCGAGGACGGTGTCCGTGACGGCGAGCCGCGGGTCGAGCCCGGAGAAATCGGCGCCGGCGAGATCCCGCAGTCCGCCGCCGCCCGGCCCGACGGGCTGCCCGTCGGCGTCCAGGAAGCGGGCGCCGAGCGCCGTGAGCATCCCCGCGCCGCCATCGGTCGTGGCGCTGCCTCCGACGCCGAAGACGATGCTCCGCGCGCCCGCGTCGAGCGCGGCGCGCAGCAGCTCGCCGGAGCCGTAGGTGGTCGCGGTGAGCGGGGCGAAGACCCCTTCGGGAAGGTGCTGGAGGCCGGACGCCTCCGCCATCTCTATGACGGCCGTACCGTCGCGCAGGGCGTAGGCGGCCGTCACCTCGTCGCCGAGCGGGCCGGTGACCCGCACCTCGCGCCGCTCGAATCCGGCCGCGACGGCGGCGGCGACCGTACCGTCACCGCCGTCCGCGACGGGCAGGGTGCCGACCGGCACCCCGGGGGCGATCCGGCGCAGCCCGGCCGTCACACGCTCGGCGACCTGTACGGCCGTGAGTGAACCCTTGAACTTGTCGGCCGCGATCAGTACGCGTGCGGCCTTGGTTACGGCTCCGTTCGTCACCATGTCCCCCCATATCTCACTCGCTTCTCACGTGCTCGTGCTGCTCACGACCCTATCCGGGCGGCCGGGTTTGACTTTCAGGCGGCTTGAACGCCGACAATCGCGGCCATGGAGAGCACTACAGACAGCACGAGCGGTACGAACGGCACGAGTGGTACGAGCGGCGGGAGCGGCGGGAGCGGCAGACCGTCGGGCGGGGTCCCGGTGGATCTGGTTTTCGGCGCGCCCGAGTTGCTCGGCATCAGCGCCTTCGCCCGGCGCGTCGGCCTCGCGCCGAGCGCCCTGCGTTTCTACGACGACTGCCAGGTCCTGCCGCCGGCCCGGGTGGACGCGACGACCGGTTACCGGTTCTACAGCGCCGACCAGCAGATACGCGCCAACATGCTGCGGAGCCTGCGCGAGGCGGGGCTGCCGCTGGCGGACGTCACCGTCGTCCTCGACGGCGAGGTGCCCGAGGCGCGCGCCGTCCTCGAACGGCACAGGACCACCGTACAGAACCGGTCGCGCGCGGCCGACGCGACGATCGCGGCCGTACTCCGGTCGATGCCTGGGCCCGGCGACGGAGACCGGGTCGGCGACGACGAGGCGGCCGATCCGACCACCCGGGTACGGCTCGGTGGCGCCGAACTGGCCGCCGCCGTACGGCAGGTGGCACCGGCCGCGGCTCGGAGCGCGGAGTTCCCCGTCCTCGGGTGCGTCCTCGTCGAGATCGACGAGGACGAGGTACGGCTGGTGGCCACCGACCGCTACCGGCTGTCGGTACGCGGCCTGAAGCCGGTCCTGACGGTGGAGGGCCCGCCCCGCCGGCTGCTGGTGGACGCCGAGCGGCTGGCCGGCATCGGCACCTGGGCGGCGCGCTGCGCGGCGGTGACGATCGAGGCCGGTCCGGGCGGCGCGGCGGCGCACGACACGGACGGGCCGCGGGAGACGGCGGAGGAGAAGGCGGAGGCTACGGGGGAAGGATCCCGGGAAATCCCCCTGACCGAGGGCGAGTTCCCGGCGTACCGGGAGATGCTGACCGCCCTGCCGCCGCGACGGCACCGGGTGATCGTGGACCGCGCGGCGCTCATCGCGGCCGTGGGCGACTGCGGTGACGGCAGTGGTGACGGCAGCGCCGAAAACGTCGACGCGCGGGCGGTCGCGCTGCGGCTCGGCAAGGACGAGGTGACCGTCTCCCGCCCGGACGGCACCCGCGCGACCGCGCTCCCCGCCGTGCGGCTGGGCGAGGAGACCCCGCGGATCGGCTTCGACCCGGCCGTGCTCGTCCCGGCCCTCGAAGCGAGCGTCGGGCCCGATGTCCTGCTGGAGATCTCCGGTGCGACGGAGCCGGTCGTGGTGCGCTCCGCCGACCAGGGCAGCTTCACCACCCTGGTGATGCCGGTCGCCCTGCCCGCCGACCCGACCACCGAGGAGACCGGCCCGACCGCCGAGGAGAGCCGGGCCTGAGCGGACCGTCCGGAACGGAACCGCTCCCCCGGCGGCGAGTTGATGACCCGTCGGGGGCATTCTCGGTCGTTCACCCCGCGTTGGTCCGGCGTGCACGCGGGGCGGGCAGCATCCTGGGGTCCCACGACCCGCGGAGGCTCCCATGCGCACGCGACCCGGCCGGCTGACGGACCGTAGGAAGCAGCACGCACCGTCCGCCGCCCGCGTCCCCGTACTGCCGGCCGCCGTCTCGGTGGCCGCGGCGCTGGCGCTGGCGCTGGCCGCCGGGGGTACGGAGCGCGCCGTTCCTGGCGCCACCGCCCCGGCCTCGGCCGCGCCCGCATCGGCCGTGCGGAGCCTTCCCGCGCTGCCCGCGTCCGTGGACGGCGGCGCGTGGGCGTCCGGGCATCTTCAGGGCATGGCCGTCGACCGCCGCAAGGGGGTGCTGTACTTCTCCTTCACCAACCTGCTGGTGAAGACGGATCTGCGCGGCACCCCCCTCGGCTCCGTCACCGGCTTCACGGGCCACCTCGGCGATCTCGACTTCGACGAGCGGGACGGCAGGGTCTACGGCTCCCTCGAGTACAAGGCCGCGAAGGCGTTCTACATCGCCGTCTTCGACGGGGACCGCATCACCCGGATGGGCATGGACGCGGCGTCCACCGGGGTGGTCTCGACCGTCCATCTCCAGGAGGTCGTGAAGGACTACACGGCCGACATGAACGGCGACGGTGTCTTCGACGGCGACACCGCCGACACCCCCGACCACCGCTACGGTTGCAGCGGTATCGACGGGGTGACCTTCGGCCCCGCCCTCGACGGCAGGCCCGGCCTCCTGCTCACCGTCGCGTACGGGATCTACGCCAACACCGCCCGCGAGGACAACGACCACCAGGTCCTGCTCCAGTACGACGTACGGCACTGGCGGACGTACGAGCGCCCGCTGACCGAGCGGGACCCGCACACCAGCGGCACCGCCGCCCCCGACGGCAAGTACTTCGTCCGCACCGGCAACACCACGTACGGCGTCCAGAACCTGGAGTACGACGGGCACACCGGCAACTGGCTGATGGCCGTCTACAAGGGCCGGAAGCCTGCCTTCCCCTCCTACTCGCTCTTCGTCGTCGACGGCTCGAAGCGGCCCGTACGGGGCGAGCTGCGCGGTCAGCCGCGGCCCGAGCGCGGACAGCTGCTCTCGCTCCTCCCCCAGGGGCTGCACCACCCCGAATCCGGTGTGTACGGCTGGGAGTCGGCCGGGCAGTACGGGCTCGTCGCGCTCGACGACGGCCGCTTCTACGTGGGCGCGGCCGGTACCGCGCCGGGCGACGGGGGCCCGCTCCAGACCGGCCGTGCCGCGCTCCACCGCTGGACGGGCCTCACGCCGGACCCGTTTCTCGCCGGCGACGCCGTCCCGTGAGGAGCGCTCCGGCCCTGCCGCTGATGACGAGCAGGGCGAACAGCGCCTCGATCCCGTGGCCGGGGATCAGATAGCCGACCGGGACGGCCAGCGCCAGCGCGACCAGATCGAACCAGAGCTCGTGGCGGTCGGACGCGGCCCGCGCGGCGCCGGCGTCCCCGGCGGGCAGCGCCGCGTACCGGATCAGCAGGAGGGCCACGGTGGCGAGGACGTTCACGCCCGCGTAGACGGCGAGCGCGGTCCCGGCGTGGCCGCCGTAGGCGCCCAGCAGACTGGAGGCGAACGGCAGCGCGCTGACCGCGAGCAGGAGCAGCATCGTGCACCGTACGAGGGCCGGCCGGCCGACCCGGACCGTCCGCGTCTCGTGGCGGTAGCGCCGCCAGTAGACCGCGGCGATGTAGAAGCTGAGCAGGAAGGACAGATAGCGCGAGCCCTGCTCGGCGAGCGCGTGCCGCACCGCCTCGTCGGGCGGGCTCGCGCCCAGGTCGGGGACGCGCAGATCGAGCGCCAGCAGGGTCATGGCGATGGCGAACACGGCGTCGGAGAGACCGAACAGGCGGCCCACCTCGCGTTCATCGGCGGCTTCCTCGGATGGTGCGGCGGGTGGTGTGGCGATCGTGCTCATGCGTCGTATCCCCGGGGTGTGAGACACCGTAGGGCGCCAACGTAGATGCCCGCGCGCGCCGGGCCGGTGACCCCGTGCGGCGGTTCCCCGGAAACCGCCGCACGTTCACGTTCACACGCTCACACGTTTCAGAAGAGCGTGCCGTTGTCGGCCGGGGCTCCGCTCTCGAAGGCCAGCAGCCGCTTCTTGCGGTCGAGGCCGCCGCCGTACCCCGTGAGGCCGCCCGTCGAGCCGATCACCCGGTGGCACGGCACGATGATGCCGACCGGGTTCCTGCCGTTCGCCAGGCCCACGGCCCGGGAGGCGCCGGGCTTGCCGAGGGCCTCGGCGAGTTCGCCGTACGAACGGGTCTCGCCGTACGGGATACGGGTGAGCTGGTCCCAGACAGCGCGCTGGAACGGGGTGCCCGCGAGCCGCAGCGGCAGGTCGAACTCCGTCAGCTCGCCGTCGAAGTACGCGCCGAGCTGCCGTACGGCCTCGGTGAACGGCCCGGGGTCGGGGACGCCGAAGGTCTCCTGGGGCGGCCGGTGGCGCTGGTCGGTCATGTAGAGCGCGCTCAGGACACCGCCGGTGGCGACGAGCGTCAGCGGCCCGTAGGGACTGCCGATCACGGTGTGCGCGACATCGTGCGTGACGTCGTGCGTGGCGGGGGTGGCGGGCGCGGTCATGGCGGATCTCCTTACGCGGGAGGGTTGTTGACGGGAAGACGGTTGATGGCGTGGTCGTCCGTCGCCCACAGGTACTGGACGGCGTACGCGCGCCACGGCCGCCACGCGGCGGCGCGCGCGGTGAGCGCGGCGGGGGTGGCCGGCAGGCCGAGGTTTGCGGCGGCCCTGCGCATGCCGAGGTCGGTGGCGAGGAAGGCGTCGGGATCGCCGAACGCGCGCATCGCGATCACCTCGACCGTCCACGGCCCGAACCCGGGCAGCTCCCCGAGCCGTGCCCGCGCCAGCTCCCAGTCGCTGTCGGGGCCGAGGCCCAGCGAGCCGTCGGCGAGGGCCGCGACCAGGGTGGTGAGGGTGGTCCTGCGGCTGCGCGGCAGAGCCAGTGCCTCGGGGTCGAGCCCGGCCAGCGCCGCGGGCGTGGGGAACAGATGCGTGAGGCCGCCCTCGGGATCGTCGACCGGCACACCGTGCGCCGTGACCAGCCGGGCCGCGTGGGTGCGCGCGGCGGCGGTGGACACCTGCTGGCCGAGCACCGCGCGTACGGCGAACTCGGCGGCGTCCACCGTACGGGGCACCCGTCGTCCCGGCGCCTTGTCGACCAGCGGCGTGAGGTGTGGGTCGGCCCTCAGCTGCTCGTCCACGGCGACGGGATCGGCGTCCAGATCGAGCAGCCGGCGGCAGCCGCTGATGGCGAACGTGAGGTCGCGCGGGTCGGTGAGGGAGAGCCGGCAGGCGATGTGGTCGGGGCGGGGAGCGAGCGCGACGATGCCGTGCCCGTACGGCAGGGTGAGCGTGCGCCGGTACGCGCCGTCCCGCCACTCCTCGACGCCGGGGACCGCGGTGGCGGCGAGGTGGCCGAAGAGGTTGTCGGGGTTGAGCGGGGCGCGGAACGGCAGGCGCAGGGAGAGGGCCGCGCGCGTGCCGTCGGCGGACGCGCCGGCGCCCGGCGCGCCGCCCTCGCGTGCCGTACTCCCCGCGCGTGTGCGCAGCTCGCTCGGGGAGAGCGCGAAGACCTCGCGGACCGTGTCGTTGAACGCGCGGATCGAGGCGAATCCCGCCGCGAAGGCGACCTCAGCCATCGGCAGCGCGGTCGTCTCGACGAGCAGCCGGGCGGTCTGCGCCCGCTGGGCGCGGGCCAGCGCGAGCGGCCCCGCGCCCAGCTCGGCGAGGAGCTGCCGTTCGATCTGGCGCGCCGAGTAGCCGAGCCGGCCGGCCAGCCCGGGAACGCCCTCCCGGTCGACGACGCCGTCCTGGATGAGCCGCATGGCGCGGGCGACGGTGTCGGCGCGGGCGTTCCACTCCGGGGAGCCGGGGCTGGTGTCGGGCCGGCACCGCTTGCAGGCGCGGAACCCGGCCTGCTGGCAGGCGGCGGCGCTGGGGTGGAACGTCATGTTCTCGGCCTTGGGCGGCACGGCCGGGCAGCTGGGCCGGCAGTAGATCCCGGTGGTCAGGACGGCGGTGAAGAACCAGCCGTCGAACCGGGCGTCCTTGGATCTGACGGCCCTGACGCAGCGTTCCGTGTCGGTGTACATGGCGGGTCGCATGGCTCCATCATCGGCCACCTCCACGGGCCGGGCTGGCGGAAAAACGACATCAGCCTGTGGCCGCCGGCCGCGTCCACGGGCCGGGTCCGGGTCATCTCCGGGTCATCTCCGGGTCATCTCCGCAGCCCGAGCAGGGGTGGATCCTCGTCGCCGTCGGCGTTGACCAGGACCCACCGATCGCCGGAGACCGGTATGAGCCCCGGATACGAGCCGACGCGCCGGTCGTCGTCGTGAATGCTGACGCCGTCGTCCTCGCGTCTGTCCCCGCTGACGGAGTCCAGGGTCCACAGCCGGGCGCGCGCCCGCCCTCCGTCCGCGTAAGCGGCCACGTTCCGCCCGTCCACCCGGGTCACGGCCTCGACCTCGCCGCCGATCCCCTGGTGCCACAGCCGGGTGCCGTCCCGCAGCGAGAAGGCGGAGAGCGCCTCGGGGTAGTCGTCGCCCGGCTTCCTGGACGCGACCACCAGGGTCTCTCCGCTCACCGTCGCGAGCAGCGCCGGACGGGCGTCGAAGCCGGAGTATCCGGGGGCGACGACGAGATCCTCCTCGTCGGACGCGAGCGGCACGGTCACCGGGTCGCCGCCGTCGGCGCCGTCGCCGCCGTCGGCGCCGAAGGCCAGGACCGCGTCCAGCCCGCGCTCGTCCTCCTCCTTCAGCCACAGGGTGAACGGTTCGGCGGCCACGACCCGCGCGGTGGTCAGCCGCTGCTCGACGGGCAGCTTCTGGCGCCCCTGCTCCTTGCCGGTGGCGGTGTCCAGGATGAGCAGCTCGGCGGAGAACAGGTTGTCCTCCGCGCACTGGGCGAGCACGCGTGTCCGGCCGCCCGCCGCCGATGTGAGGACCGGCGCGCACCCCGGATCGAGCGCCGTCGTCCACCGCGGTTTCCCGTCGCGCGCCCCGAGGCCGCGGACCGTGTCGTCCACCAGCGCCACCACGGTGCCGCGGTCCACGGCGAGCCGGCCGTCGGTGGCGCCCGGCTGCCCGCGGGTGGCACCGAGGGACCGCTTCCAGCGGACGTCGCCGGTGCGCGGGTCCACACCCCACACGGTGTCGCAGGGGGCTTCGTGACGCTGGAAGGCGACGACGGCGACCCCGTCCCGCGTGGTGTCGCTCATGGCGCAGACGGTCTCCCGCGCGGGGGCCTCGACGCGCCAGCGCCGATCGCCGTCCTCGGCCCCGTACGCCGCCAGGGCGTCGCTCCGTACCCGTATCACCGCGTCGTCGAGCGGCCAACTGCCCTGGGCCCGTACCGAGGAGGGCCGGTCGTGCGGCGCGGTCCAGACGACGTCGGCGACATCGCCGCGTACCCAGGAGAAGAACAGCCAGCCGGGCCAGAGCGCGGCGGTGGCGCCGGCCGCGACCACGAGCGCCGTGACCACCCTGCCGCGCGGCGTCTTCCGGGCGAGGAAGACCGCCCTCACCAGGGGAACACCGGCGAAGCTGAACAGGAAGGCGAGCACGAGCGTCGGTGTGGTGCCGTCGGGGCACGGCCGGAACTTCCCGCAGGAGTTGCCCGGGATCGAGGTCCAGCCCAGATAGTGGAGCTGGACGGCGAGCCCCGCCAGCACGCCCGCGGCGAGCGCGAGCAGCGCCGCGCTCCGGAATTCGCCCCGGGTCATCCGTTCACGGTCATCGGTCATCCGAGCCCCCCAGCCCTGCATTTGTGTCCCCAGCCCCCACCGCGCGCCTCCCGTCAGGTCAGCCCTCGCTCCACTTCCGCCAGCGGCGCCATACCGCCTTCGCCGCGTTGTGCCCCGACATGCCGTGCACCCCGGGTCCCGGCGGGGTCGCGGCGGAGCAGAGGAAGACGGCGGGGTGCGAGGTGGTGTACGGGGAGAGCGAGAGCTTGGAGCGCACCAGGAGCTGGAGCCCGGAGGCGGCGCCGCAGGCGATGTCCCCGCCGATGTAGTTGGCGTTGCGGGCGGCGAGTTCGGGCGGTCCGGCGGTGGCGCGGGCCAGGACACGGTCCCGGAAGCCCGGTGCGAAGCGCTCGATCTGCCGCTCGATCCCGTCGGTGAAGTCGCCGTCCCAGCCGTTGGGGACATGGCCGTACGCCCAGAACACGTGCTTGCCCTCGGGCGCGCGCGACGGGTCGACCAGGCTGGGCTGCGCGGTGATCAGGAACGGGGTCTCGGGCACCTCTCCGCCCGCCGCCTGCCGCAGGGCGGTGGCGATCTCCCGGCTGCTCGGGCCGATCTGGACGGTGCCCGCCCGGCGCGGCTCCTCGGCGGTCCAGGGCACGGGCCCGTCCAGCGCGTAGTCGATCTTGAAGACGCTCGCGCCGTAGCGGTAGCCGTCGTACGCCCGGCCGAGTCCGGCGATCCGGGCGAGGGCGGTCGGGGACGTGTCGAAGATGTACGCGCGGGCCGGCGGCAGGTCGTCCAGCCGCTTGACCTCGTATCCGGTGTGGACCGTGCCGCCCAGGTCACGGAGGTACGCGGCGAGCGCGTCGGAGATCGACTGCGAGCCGCCGCGCGGCATCGGCCAGCCGCCCCCGTGCGCGGCGAGCGCGAAGACCAGCCCGACGGCTCCGGTGGCGAACCCGCCGAGCGGGGCGATGACGTGCGCGACGAGCCCGGCGAACAGGGCGCGCGCCCGGTCGTCGCGGAAGCGGCTCATCAGCCAGGTCGACGGCGGCAGCCCGGCCAGCCCGAAGCGGGCGAGGGTGACCGGGTCGCGCGGCAGCGCGGTGAGCGGCAGGGCCATGAAGTCCGCGGCGAACGTGTCCCACTTGCCGAGGAAGGGCGCCACGAGACGGCGGTACGCGCCGGCGTCGCGCGGCCCGAACGACGCGGCCGTCTCGGCGGGCGAGCGTGCCAGCACCGCGGCCGTACCGTCGTCGAAGGGGTGCGCCATGGGCAGTTCGGGGTGCAGCCAGTCGAGTCCGTACCGGGCGAGCGGCATGGTCTTGAAGACGGGCGAGCCGACGCCCAGCGGGTGCACGGCCGAGCAGGGGTCGTGCCGGAAGCCGGGCAGTGTCAGCTCCTCGGTCCGCGCGCCGCCGCCCACCGCGTCCTTGGCCTCGAACACGGATACGGAGAACCCGCGTCGGGCCAACTCGACCGCGGCGGTCAGACCGTTGGGTCCCGCTCCCACGACGACCGCATCGAGCATCGACGTCACCTTCGGACTCCTCTGTCAGCTCTTGTCGGCGCTGTCGGCCACCGGTCCGGAGCCCCAGCGTATTCCCGGCCGCGGGCGGCCCGGATACCGGTCCCGGAGAAGGCGGCGGACAGGGCATCGGGCACGGCCGTGGGCACGGCCGCGATCCGCACCGCCTCACCGAACGCATGCGGCACGCAACGCTGCGTTATCCTGGCTCGTCGCCTGACGATACGTCAGCGGCCGATACATCAGCACCCGAAGGGAATCTCCGAGTGAACCGAATGCGCTCCCTCCTCGCCGGATTCGGCGTCACCGTCGCCCTGGCGATGGCGCCCGCCGCGAACGCGGCTCCGCAGCAGCGGGAGGAGGTACGGCCCGCCGCGGACGTGGTCGCGACCGCGGCCGTGAACGTGGTGGCCGACCGGCACGACCCCTGCACCGGCGAGTTCCGCGGCGACGCGCGCCTCGGCCCGAAGTGGCTGCCGAAGCGGTGGCAGCGGCCGGTGGGGCCGCTGCTGACGGACTATCAGCGGACCGGACGGCTGAGCCCGTCCGCCTTCCTCAGGAAGTACTGGGAGGGCCCGGCCGACTCGGGCAGCTGGAAGTACCCGCCCAATGACGGGTTCGCGGAGGTCAACGGCGAGATCGACAAGACGGCCACCCGGCTGCGCCCGGGTCAGAAGCTGGACCGTTTCGGTTCCGAGTACGGCGCCTACCTGGCACCGGCCGGTGACGCGTACGAGAAGCGCGCGCTGCCGCCGCAGAACCTCAACACCCGTGATGCCGCGGTGCCGTGCGACTACCGCGTCTACCAGGTGACCAAGCCGTTCAAGGTGTGGCAGGGCAGCATCGCCCCGTGGTTCGAGCAGCCGGGCAGGGGCCAGCAGATCAAGCTGGACCCGGTGTTCCTGAACCCGGGCCAGGACCAGCGGCTCAATGTGAAGTGGCTGCTGGACAACGGCTATCTAGCACCGTCCGCCGCGTAGCGCGGCAGCGCCGTCATGGACCGGTACGCGCTGCGGGCCGCGCTGAGCGCCGCGGGAGTGCCCGACGGGTACTACCGCATCGAGCATGTCCACGAACCGGCGCCCACACCCCCCGACTTCCTCTTCCTGCGGGAAGCGGGGAGCGGCGGGACGTGGGAGACCGGGGTCTACGAGCGCGGGGTGTACGAGACGGTCGCCCGGCACACGAGCGAATCGGCGGCCTGCGCGCACCTGCTGCGGCTACTCGTCCGGTGACCGCCGCGCGTCCGTGCGGCACACCTCCAGGCAGCAGCGGACGAAGTACTGGACCACCGGGTCGGTGTCGGCGGCGGGCGACCGGGCGACGCCGACCCGGCTGGGGCTGACGCCGCTCACGGGCCGGTAGACGATGCCGGGGCGGGCGTAGAAGCGGGCGGAGGATTCGGGGGTGAGCGCGATGCCGTAGCCGTTGGCGATCGCGCTGAGCCAGTCGTCGGGCTGGTCGGTGACGGCGCCGATCCTGACCGGCCGGCCGTCACGTTCGCCGGTGGCCGGCCGTCTTCTGCAACGTTGCGTTCCCGGCGCCTCGCTCGCGCTCGTCGTCGCGCACGGGTGACACAAGACGTGTCACGTGGCGGGAGCTCCTGGGCGCCGGTACTCCGGACCGGCTCGCCGTGCGCTCTCGCGTGGCGGCCGGCCCCCGGCGCTCATCCGCCGGCGAGCAGCCGCTCCCGGACCCGGCGGGCCGTCGCCGCGTCCCGCGCCGCCGTGAAGGGCAGCGCGTTGCCGCCCGTGATGCGGTACGGCTCGCCCGTGAGCGTCATCTGCGTACCGCCCGCCTCCGCCACCAGCAGGAGGCCCGCAGCGTGGTCCCAGGCCAGCTCCCAGTTGAAGGCCACCGCGTCGAGCGTGCCGCGGGCGATGGCCAGATACTCCAGCCCCGCCGCTCCGCAGGGGCGGGCCTCGATGTCGGCGCAGCGCAGTCCGAGCAGGGCGTTCTTCTGTGCCTCGTCGGTGTAGTCCGGGTGGGAGTGCGCGACCTTGAGCACCGCGTCCGGCTCCGGGGCGCCGGAGCGCAGCGGAACGCCGTTGAGCACCGCGCCCCGGCCGCTTACGGCGATGGCCATCAGGTCAAGCGCCGCCGCGTACGTCCAGGAGGCCAGCAGCTCGCCGCCCTGCGCGAGGGCGACGAGCGTGCCGAAGTTCGGCTCGCCGCGTACGAACTGGCGGGTGCCGTCGACGGGGTCGATGATCCATACGGGCGCGTCGCCGCCCAGCGCGTCGTATCTCGCCGGGTCCGCGTGGACGGACTCCTCGCCGACCACGACGGAGCCGGGGAGCAGCTCGGTCAGGGTGGCGGTGAGGTGCTCCTCGGCGCGCCGGTCCGCGACGGTCACGAGGTCGTGCGGGCCGGTCTTCTGCACGACCTCGTGCGCCGCGAGCCGGCGGAAGCGCGGCAGGATCTCGTCGGCCGCGGCTTTGCGTACCGCTTGCTCGACCGCGGCCACGCCGGGGCCTTGGTCCGTCCCCCGCAGGGGAACCGTTCCATACACAGGGTCATCGATCATCTCCCCAGATAATCACGCCACGGCGACGAGGGCAGGAGCGCCTCGTACGGGAGGCCCGGCGCGGCTCAGGGCTCCGCCCGCCTCCCCGGGAGTGTCAGCGCCACATACAGCGCCAGCGACACCGCCAGTCCCACCGCCCAGCCGTAGTTCGCCAGCGGCTTCAGGAACGGGATCAGGCCGTCCGCCGGGAACGGCCCCTTTCCCGGCTCGGAGTGGGATCCGCCCACCGCCAGCACCCCGCCGACGATGAAGGCGGCCACCGCCCGGAGGTTCCAGCCGCCCCGGTACCAGTAGCGTCCGCCGGGCCGGTAGAGGTCGGCCAGGTCGAGGACGGTACGGCGGACGATCCAGTAGTCGGCGATCAGGATGCCCGCGACCGTACCGAGCAGCCCGCCGACCAGCCCCAGCCAGGTGAAGATGTACAGCTCCGGGGTGGCGGTGAGCTTCCACGGCATGATGACGACCCCGACGACGCCGGTGATCAGCGCGCCCGTACGGAAGCTGATGAGCTTCGGCGCCAGGTTGGCCAGGTCGTACGCCGGCGAGACGACGTTGGCGGCGATATTGACCGAGATCGTCGCGACCAGAACGGTCACCAGCCCGAAGAGCAGCCCAAAGACGTTGTCGGTCTTGGCGGCCAGCTCGACCGGGTCCCAGATCGTCGCCTCGTACACCGCCTGCGATCCGGAGGTGACCAGGACCGACAGCAGCGCGAAGAGCGTCATCGTGGTCGGCAGGCCGAGCGTCTGGCCGAGGATCTGGGCGCGCTGGCCCGCGCCGAAGCGGGTGAAGTCGGGGATGTTCAGCGAGAGCGTGGCCCAGAAGGCGATCATCCCCATCAGCGACGGGAAGAACACCGGCCAGAAGTCCTTGCCCCAGCCCAGCTCGGAGGGCTGGTCGAGCAGCGGACCGACGCCCCCGGCCTTCACGGTGATCCAGACGAGCAGCACCAGCGCGCCGACGATCACAAAGGGCGCCGCCCAGTTCTCGAAGCGCCGCAGGGTGTTCATCCCCCGGTAGATGATGGCGAGTTCGAGCGCCCAGAAGAGCACGAAGCAGACCCAGAGGGTCCACGGCTGCCCGCCGATCCGGGACGCGTCCGCCCAGCCGCCGAAGATCTTGCCGAGCAGGACGAAGATGCCCTGGCCGCCGATCCAGGTCTGGATCCCGAACCACGCGCAGGCCACGCCCGCCCGGACCAGCGCGGGCAGATTGGCGCCGCGCAGCCCGAACGAGGCGCGCGCGAGCACCGGAAAGGGGATGCCGTACTTCGGCCCGGCGTGCCCGGTCAGCAGCATCGGGAGCAGCACGATCACATTGGCCAGCGCGATCGTGAGGATCGCCTGTTTCCAGTCCATGCCCAGGTCGACCAGGCCGGAGGCCAGCAGCCAGGAGGGGATGTTGTGCGCCATGCCGACCCAGAGCGCGGTGAAGTTGTACGTGGTCCAGTCGCGGCGGGCGACCGGTACCGGCAGCAGATCGGCGTTGGCGTAGCGGCTGTCCTCGGGGACCGCGCCGGGTGGCAGTTCGACGCGGTCCCGGGAAGGGGGCGGTGCGGCTATGGGATCGGGTCCCGGGGTGGGCGGTACGGTCGCGGTCATGGCGGCGTGACCCTTCGTTCGAGGGGCGGGGTGACGGGGACGTCGAACGAGGCCGTGCGGGCGGGGCCGTGCGGGGGTGCCGGGATGCGGGGGTGCCGGGGTGCGGGGTGCCGGGGACGCGGGTGCGGCGGGGTGCCGGTGTGTTACCGGAGCGCCGGGATGATCTCCGTCCCGTACGCGTCGATCGTCTCCTCCTTCCGGTCGTGCATGTTGTAGACGGCGAACTGGTCGACGCCCAGCTCCCGCAGCGCCTTCAGCTTCTCGATGTGCGCCTCGACCGGGCCGAGCAGACAGAACCGGTCGACGATCTCGTCCGGCACGAAGTCCGCGTCCGGGTTGCCGGTCCTTCCGTGGTGGCTGTAGTCGTACCCGTGGCGCTGCTTGATGTAGTCGGTCAGCGCGTCGGGTACGAGCCCGGAGTGCTCGCCGTACCGCGACACCAGGTCCGCGACATGGTTGCCGACCATCCCGCCGAACCACCGGCACTGCTCGCGCGCGTGCGCGAGGTCGTCGCTCACATAGGCCGGCGCCGCGACGCAGATCGTGACGGAGTCGGGGTCGCGCCCGGCGTCGGAGGCGGCGGTGCGGACGGCCTTGACCATCCACTCGGTGAGGAACGGGTCGGCGAGCTGGAGGATGAACCCGTCGGCCTTCTCCCCGGCCAGCGCGAGCGCCTTCGGACCGTACGCCGCCATCCAGACCGGCAGCTTGCCCTCCCGGATCCACGGGATGCGGATCGGGTTGCCGTCGACAACAGCCTCCCGGCCCTCCGCCAGGTCCCGGATCACGCCCATCGCCCGGCCGAGTCGGCCCAGGGTGTTGGGGGCGCGCCCGGCGACACGCATCGCGGAGTCGCCGCGCCCGATCCCGCACACGGTGCGGTTGCCGTACATGTCGTTGAGGGTGGCGAAGGTGGAGGCGGTCACCTCCCAGGTGCGGGTGCCCGGGTTGGTGACCATCGGGCCCACCGTCAGCTCCCGTGTGTTGGCCAGGATCTGGCTGTAGATGACGAAGGGCTCCTGCCAGAGCACGGCGGAGTCGAAGGTCCAGCCGTACCGGAAGCCGTTGCGCTCCGCGCGCTGCATGAGACCGACGACCGCCGAGGCGGGCGGGTCGGTCTGGAGTACGAGTCCGAAGTCCATGACGTGCGACGCTCCCGATGGTTCAGATGAGACGCGGTTCAGGTGAGGTACTGACAGGTCGAGCGGGGGGTGTACTGGCCGTGTCCGGCCCTACCGGTGAACTCCCGCCGGTCGATGACGGGTTCGCCCCGGGAGAGCACAGTCTCGACCCGGCCCGTGATGCGCTTGCCCTCGTACGCGGAGTAGTCGACGGCCATGTGGTGTGTCTCGGCGGAGACGGTCTGCTCGGTGTGCGGGTCGTAGATGACGACATCTGCGTCGGCGCCCGGCGCGATGGTGCCCTTGCGCGGGTAGAGGCCGAACATCCGGGCCGGGGCGGCGCAGGCGATGTCGATCCAGCGGCGGCGGGTCAGCTTCCCCTCGACGACGGCCTGGTGGAGCAGATCCATCCGGTTCTCCACCCCGGGCAGCCCGTTGGGGATCTTGGAGAAGTCGCCGCGGCCCTTCTCCTTCTGTCCCGTGAAGCAGAACGGGCAGTGGTCCGTGGAGACCACCTGGAGATCGTCGGTGCGCAGCCCGCGCCACAGGGCGTCCTGGTGCTCCTTGGGCCGCAGCGGCGTGGAGCAGACGTACTTGGCACCCTCGAAGTCCGGCTCGGCGAGGTTGTCGGTGGAGAGGAAGAGGTACTGCGGACAGGTCTCGCCGAAGACCGGCAGTCCCTTGTCGCGGGCGGCGGCCAGTTCGGCCACGGCCTCCTCGGCGGAGACATGGACGACGTACAGCGGGGCGTCCGCGACCCGGGCGAGCTGGATGGCGCGGTGGGTGGCCTCGGCCTCCAGCAGCACCTTCCGTACCTCGCCGTGGTAGCGGGGATCGGTGCGGCCGGCGGCCAGGGCCTGCTCGACGAGGACATCGATCGCGATGCCGTTCTCGGCGTGCATCATGATCAGCCCGCCGTTGGACGAGGCGGCCTGCATAGCCCGCAGGATCTGGCCGTCGTCGCTGTAGAAGACGCCGGGATACGCCATGAAGAGCTTGAAACATGTGTGGGTGCGCCCTCGGGTGTTTTAACATCCTCGCTGGCTACGGCACGTCGGGTGGGGCCGCTGAGGCGGGGGTCGAAGGTTCCGGTGATGTGCAGGTCAGGCAGTACGTACAGGGGCGGAACCGGTGTCCCACCGGAAGCATCCAGCGCAAGTACAGCGCTCTCCCACACTCCGCTCTTCAGGTAGCCAAGTGCGCGCTGATAGAGGGCCTGGGGGCGCTGCCCTTGTGTGACCTCATCCGGGAGGTCCTTCCACATCAGGCCGTGCCGGACCTTGTACAAAGACGCCTCGAACGCAAGTCTCGGGGGAACAACCCTCGACTGCTTCTTCGGCCTCGGGAAGAGACCCTCCACCCGCGACCACTGGTCCTCAGTGAGTTGCGGCGGCACCAGGAGGCCCTCACGATCGAACCAACTCTCGAAAGGACAGCCTCCACTTCGAAGCGCACCCGGGACCTCGCTGGTCACGACGACCTGTACATCGAGCAGTTCGAGCAGGTCTCGTTTCTTCTCCACGGGAAGGTCGTCCAGCTCGGGCCTCGCCTGGAGAGCGAGGTTGAGGATTTCATTGGCTCGAGTCTCTTGCTGCTCCGCTTCGAGGAGCCACTCCATCGTGTCGTCACGCATTTTCCGGAGCTGTTGCTCCTTACTTTTCAGCTCTTCCCTCACTTCCTCAATGGTGACCCTGATCTCTTCCTCGGTTTCCACGTCATCGCTTTCATCAGCCGCCATGGCCGTAGCAAGCGCGACAAGTTTCTTCTTGCGCATCCGCCGATTACGTTCGATCTGATCGTCGAGCTCGGCGATTCTCTCGCGATAGGATCGAGATCTATCAGGGATCTCACCTATCCATTCCTCGGCGAGCCTTTGGAGCTTTTCCTTATCCCCCAGAGTGTCAGCCACCTCTCCCCATACCACCCTCTCCAGGGGTTCCGCAAGGATCTCTTGACAGGAACACGAATTCTCGTCTCGATGGCCACTGCATCGATATGTGGTCCGACCCCTGGTTTCCCTATGCGTGCCAATGTAGTGACGTCCACACAAAGCCTGGACGCGCCGGGAGAGAAGATATTCTTTCTGGCCATTCTTGACGAAGGAGCGCCGAGCGAGAGCCTTCCTTACTTCGGCGACACGTTCAGCCTTAAGTGGCAAGGGCACCGAGATTCGAATGGTTTCCCCATAAAGGGGCTGACCATCCGGAGCGAGACGGACAGAATTCCCTCGGGGGTGATCTGTGTTTCGGTAGACGATGTATCCATCGAGAGCTGTCTGCATGAACACACGGATGAGGTTGGCACCGGTCCAGGGCAGGCCACGCGGAGTGGTGTATCCGAGCGCATTGAGGCTTCGAGCGCCATCTTCCGCGTTTTTGCGCTCGTCGACAAGAAGGCATGCAGCCCGCTCGAGGACCTTCATCCCGTCCTCTCGCAAGGTCGGGGGGCCGTTCACTCCCTTGGCGGGGAGCTCAAGCCAGAAGGGCGCGACGCCGCCCGGCCAGCCGCCGGCCTCCAGCTTCTTCTCACGGCCTCCCATCGTTCGATCGAGGATCATGGTGTGCTCGAGTTCTGCCATGTAGGCGAGAAGGCTGAGCTGGATGCCAAACATCTCGTCTTCGCTGTCGATGCGGCCGTCTGCGGTCGCAACACGGACATCCTGATCGGTGGTGTCGTAGACCCAGCGATGGATGTCCTTCATAGTCCGCCCGATGCGGTCCAGCTTGCCGAAGATGACGAGGTCGTACTGGCCGTCTGCGATATCCGCGTTCAGCGCGGTCAGGTCAGGCCGGTTAGCGAGCTTCCCGGACACGCCACCGTCGGTATACACCTCGAAGGTGTATTTTCCCTTCCCGATCTTATAGTCGAGCCAGGCGATCGACTCGTCGAACTGAACCTTGAGCCCGTATCCGCGAAGCTGCTTTGCGGTGGATACGCGAAGGTAGATAGCGGCACGAAGCATGCGCCGCCGATCCGATATTTTGGGTAGATACCTCTTCTGCAAAACCTCACTCCTCGTGGTCCCGATAATCCGACCACCGATCTTCCTGCGAGTCAACCAGTTTGCCGCTTAACAAATTCCCCCTCCTGCGAACGTGCGGCACCAAAGATGATGTCGGCAAGCCGCCTACGTTCCGAGCGGTCGAAGGCGCGCGGTCGCCAATCGACGCGAATGTCTGCTGCCACACGATGTTTGGGTGACCGATTAGAGCAGTCCTGTGCCATGGTTCGGGGGTGCCTTCCGGAGGGACGTGTCGGGGCGGACCTCAGGCGCTAGCCCTCCACAACCAATCCGCAGGACATGGGGGGGGAGACAGCCAGGAGCGACTAGAGATCCAGCAAGGGGGATCGCACCGCTGCCCAGCAGTCGATGCGACTACGTCAAGTGTCCCTAGAATCCCCGGTTTCGCTAACCGGGGATCGTCGGCTATATACGTTCCGCCAAGAACCGACAGGTAAGCGCCGTCGGGAAGAGCGTGCAGCACCGGTGACTGCAAGTCGGCGCCCAACTGCCACAGAAGTTTGCAGGGCACTGGCCGCGGCTGACCGGCCCGCCGCGAATCCCTTGCTTTCCCGGTCGGCCAGCAGATCCTCCCTGCCTTCAGCGGCCGGCACAGCACCGTACGCTGGGACTCCTCGGACAGGGGCCGCGCAGATCAGTGCCCGGCTTCCGGGCTCGACCAGCGCAAACAGCAAGATCATGGGGAAGCCGCAGACTTTGTCCCAGGCCACCGGCCGCAGCCCCCGCCGTCATGATCAACTCATCCTCGGGCCGTCACCGCACCTGGTCTAACAACGCGGACAGCGGCGCCGATCCGAGCCGACGCCGGACCTGGCCCAGTGCCGCCGCCGACGGGTCCACGTCCGGCATGCCCAGCACAGCGACCAACGTGGTCAGCACGGACCGTCCGGTTAGGTCCTGTATCGAGTCGTGATCAATCTGCGGGATTCGCCCTCGCTTCGGGGGCGGGTCCTGTAGTCCGGTGTGTATGACGCGGAGACAGCTGACGGACAAGGAGTGGGGGTACGTGGAGCCGTACCTGCCGATCGGCGAGTACGGGCCGTACCCCACGAAACTGCGCGAGCAGTTCGAGGGTGTGATCTGGAAGTTCCGCTCGGGCGCGCAGTGG